>JBPEXP010000129.1:0-4365 GCA_052031475.1 Flavobacteriaceae bacterium
CCTGGCTCTTGAAACAGCAGTGGATAATCCTGCGCAGAAATTATACGAAAGACTGGGCTGGGAAAAGGATAGCCATTGTTTTCATTATTTTTGGACTGCCGATTGAGTAACCCAAGAACAGGCATGAGGATAGACATCATTACCGTGTTACCCGAGCTTCTTAAAAGTCCGTTTGAAGCATCCATTCTAAAGCGTGCCATTGAAAAAGGTCTGGTGGAGGTACATCTGCACAATCTGCGTGATTATGCTAAAAATGCATATAAACAGGTAGACGACTACCAGTTTGGCGGAGGTGCCGGTATGGTATTAATGATAGAGCCCATTGACCAGTGTATCAGTCAGTTAAAATCAGAAAGGGCCTACGACGAGATCATCTATCTGACCCCGGACGGTAAAACCCTGAACCAATCCACAGCCAATCATTTATCTACCAAAAGGAATCTAATTTTGCTTTGCGGCCATTATAAAGGTGTGGATCAGCGTGTTCGAGATACCCTGATAACCATGGAAATCAGCATAGGAGATTATGTTTTGTCGGGAGGTGAACTGGCTGCCGCTGTTCTGTCTGATGCGATCATCAGGTTACTACCTGGCGTTTTGAATGATGAAACCTCGGCACTGACGGATTCTTTTCAGGACAATCTGTTAGCCCCGCCTGTTTATACCCGACCCAGGGAATACAAAGGACTGGAGGTCCCGGAGATACTGCTCAGCGGTAATTTTCCTGAAATAGAGAAATGGCGGGAAGAACAAGCACATGAGCTGACACGCAAGAACAGGCCAGACTTGCTGGAGGACTAAGTCTATTTGGTGATGCGCCCTTAAAATTCAATCGGTTTATCAGTAAACTGTTTGGTATTAACATTCGTTATTTCTGTCCTAAAAAGCTTCTAAAGTCTTGCGGGTTTTCAATTATTGACTATTTTTGCATGCGATTAAATCCAACCTCTGACGAAGTACGTGAACGTTGTTTTTAATAAACTTATAAAATACTGAGGCCATGGACTCATTAGTAAAATTTGTTGAAGACGAATTCGTACCTAGAAAAGATTTTCCTGAATTTTCAGCAGGCGACACCATTACTGTATATTACGAGATTAAAGAAGGCGAGAAAAAGCGTACACAGTTCTTTAAAGGAGTGGTGATTCAGAGAAAAGGTTCAGGTGCTACCGAAACATTTACCATCAGAAAGATGAGCGGTACTGTAGGTGTGGAACGAATTTTCCCGGTAAACATGCCGGCTCTTCAAAAAATTGAGGTGAACAAAAAAGGTAAGGTTCGAAGGGCCAGAATATTCTACTTCAGAGAATTAACTGGTAAGAAAGCACGAATAAAAGAAGTTCGATCCTAAGAATTGATACAAAATTAAAAACCCCGGTATTTCCCGGGGTTTTTTATTATTACTACCTGTTATCTTTTACGCTTCTACATCGAAGTTCAAAATAGTCTTACGGATAATGCCGATACACTCATAGACTTGCTCTTCAGTCATGACCAACGGTGGAGCGAAGCGAATGATATTGCCATGAGTGGGTTTGGCAAGCAGACCGTTATTCTTCATTGCCACGCAAATATCCCAGGCGGTGGAGCTGTCCTCGGTATCATTGATCACAATGGCGTTCAACAGTCCCTTTCCTCGAACCAGTGTTACAAGATCCGTCTCTTCGATGAGTTTTTCCATCTCTGCCCGGAAGATCTTGCCCAGGTATTCTGCATTTTCGGCCAGGTGTTCATCCCTCACCACTTCGAGAGCGGCAATTGCCACAGCACATGCCAGAGGATTACCCCCAAATGTAGATCCGTGATTTCCAGGTCTGATCACACTCATGATCTCTTTATTGGCAAGAACTGCAGAAACGGGCAGGACACCGCCTGAAAGGGCTTTACCCAGTATGACCATATCGGGTTTTATCTCGGGGCTGCCGCTGCATAGTTTATCCTCACAGCTGCAATTTCCGCAGGACGCTAAAAGTCTTCCGGTTCTTGCAATGCCTGTTTGAACTTCATCAGAGATAAACAATACATTTTTTTCCTTACACATTCTATGCGCTTCTCTTAAATAACCTGAGTCGGGAACATAAACGCCTGCTTCGCCCTGTATGGGTTCTACCAGGAAACCTGCAATGTTTGGATCTTCCAAGGCTTCTCTCAGTGCATTGAGGTCGTTATATCGTATAGAGATGATGCCTGGCGTAAAAGGGCCAAAGTTTTCCGTGGCCACCGGATCATTGGAAGCGGATATAATGGTTATGGTACGTCCGTGGAAATTGTTCTGGCAAACGATGATTTTAGCTTGATTTGAAGGGATACCTTTCTTCTCATAGCCCCATTTTCGAGCAATTTTTATAGCGGTTTCAACTGCTTCCGCACCCGTGTTCATGGGCAAGACCTTGTCGAAACCAAAATAGTCGGTGATAAATTTTTCATACCTGCCGAGCATATCATTGTAAAAAGCCCGGGAGGTCAGGGTTAATTTTTCTGCCTGTTCCTTTAAAGCCCCGACAATTCTTGGGTGGCAATGTCCCTGATTAACAGCTGAATAGGCAGAGAGAAAATCAAAATATTTCTTGCCTTCCACATCCCAAACATAAACACCTTCGCCCCGGCTGAGAACCACAGGCAGTGGATGGTAATTTTGGGCACCAAATCTTTCTTCAAGCGCCATCGCTTCTTTAGAAGAAATACGTTCAAGTACAGACATAATCTGCAATTTAAAAATCCAACAATGGCTATTCCTTCTTAGGGAGAGAAATCATCCTGTTTAAGGTGTAAAATTACAAATTCCGCGCGGATAAATCTGCAATTAGCGGGATGTCTGCTCCATAAGGGAGGCCAGCTGCAATTCGAGTTTCTTGAGCTCCAGCAAAATGTCGTTCTTGTCCATTTGCATCCAGATAAAAAGCTTGAGCATAGTTACGGATATTAGGCTCAAAAATCCTGCACTGCCCCATTTGATCAATTCCTGCGTTTCCTCAACGCTTAGAAACCGTACCAGGCAATAGATAAAAACTGCAAATATTGCTACCTGAATGACCGAGGTCAATACAGCAAGCCAACCCAGTTTTCCCCGGTATACCGAACCCAGTTTACCTATGAGGTTTTTCTCTTCCAACGAATCGTAAAAAGCGGCCTCTTCCTCAGAAAGTGCTTCCTTGATAAGCGCATCAATTTTTTCCATTTCTTTTTTCATGACTTCTGTTATTTATTAATGACTTTAATTTTTCTCTGGCGTGGTACAACCTGGATTTAACCGTGCCCATTGATAGATCTAAGATGGTGCTGATCTCATTTAGGCTGTACTGTTCTGTATAGAACAATCGGATGACCATTTGATGTTCTGTACTCAACTCCTTAATGGCATTCTTGAGCAGCAATATCCTATCCTCTGTACCATTTTCCTGATCTGAATCCATTTCAGGTCCGGGACTGTATTCAGCGACAAATTTCCTTTGTCTGCTTTGCTTTTTATAGTGATCCTGGGCTTTTCTCAGGACAATGCGCAGAGCCCAGCTTTTAAAACTATTTGGATCTTTTAGGGCATTTAGCTTACCCAAAATGGTGGTCCAACTATCCTGGACAATGTCCCCAGCCGCTACTTGATCCTTGGTATACCAAAGTGCATAGCGAAATAGATCCATTTGATGTCTTTTTACCAGCATATTGAGCGCCTGCTTATTTCCCTTGCGATATTCTAGTACCAGCAGACCATCAAATATTTTTTTACTCGGTTTCATAAACAGTTTCAATAAGTAGACGAACCGTGATTAAAAAAGTTCAACTACATTGTCCAGGTTTGGATAATGGTCTATAAAGATACGCCCGCCCAGGCGTATTAAATAGTACATTTGCGCATGCGAAAAAGAAAAGAAAGACTGGTATTTGAACAGATAGAGGTCATTGATGCCGGAGCAAGGGGTAAAGCCATTGCTAAAGCCCCTGATGGTAGGACGATCTTCTTGTCCAATGCGGTGCCCGGAGACGTAGTGGATGTTAGGACGACCAAAAAACGCAAGTCCTATTTTGAAGGAGAGGCTATCCACTTTTATCATCGCTCAGATAAAAGAACGGAGCCCAAGTGCCTGCACTTTGGGGTTTGCGGCGGATGCAAATGGCAGCACATGGCCTATGAGCATCAACTTTATTACAAAGAAAAAGAAGTGCAGAATAATTTAAAGCGGATAGGAGGGCTGGAACTGCCAGACCCTCATCCTATTCTCGGGTCGGCACTTCAGTACGAGTACCGCAACAAACTTGAATTTTCGTTCTCGGACAATCGATGGTTAAGCCCTGACGAAATTAGTAGTGATGAGGACATTAAAGACAGGCATGCCTTGGGATTCCATATCCCAGGAATGTGGGATAAGA
>JBPEXP010000013.1:0-8787 GCA_052031475.1 Flavobacteriaceae bacterium
CGGGCTGTATTCCTCCAGAGCCTGCATAATGCCAAACAGCTGATTTACCCCTGCTTCGTTGGTTATAGAGGTGTTGATCATTAAATACCGTCCCAGGCCAGAGCTTGGATCAAAGAACATAAAACTGCTGATTCCGGGGTCTCCGCCGGTATGCCCGATAAGACCTGTCCCACTATATCCTATAAATATGCCCTCGTTATATTCGTCATTGTAGGGAAATTCAGCATCCCTCTCCTCAAAATGACTGTCATCCAGTACGGGCCTGAAGTATTTTTCATAGCTGTTTTTTTCCAGTAATTGGCCTTGTCCGCCGTATGCCGAGATCAATTCTGACAAATAAAGACCCATATCATGGGTACTGGACCTCAGTCCGCCGTCCGGATAAGTGATCAGTTCATAGAGCGGAATTTCCCTCTGATTGTCGGCATAGAGCACACTGTGCTTCTCTAATTTGATCTGGTCCAAATTCCATCCGCTGTGATCCATTCCCAAGGGTTCTAGAATATGCTGATCCGTAAATTGGTCAAAAGGTACTCCGCTGGCCTGTTCCAGCACCAGGGCTGCCAGGGTGGCCCCTATATTGGAGTATTCAAAGCGAGTTCCTGTGGGTTCAGCCAAATATACCTCTGGGCTATAGTATTTTCCCCCGGGTACCAGCAATTCGGGAAGGAATTCGAGCATGGAAACCTTATCTTCCGGAGGATTAAAAGTCTCCTCCACCACATTGTGTAAGCTGTCTGCCAGCTTTTCCACAGATACATAGGCCAGCTGGTCATAGGATTCGGTGTCTCTGATTCCCGAGATATGTGAGGCCAAATGGTGGATCCTTATGGTATCCTGTGGAAAATGGGGATTTTCTACCTTAAACGGCAGGTGTTTATTTACCGGATCTTCGAGGGAAAGGATTCCCAGCTCCTCTGCTTTTAAAAGACCAATTCCGATAAATGTTTTGGAGACGGAACCTATATTCTGCACTGTTTCCGTCGTATAGGGCTTCTGATCCTTAATATGGCGGAAGCCGAAGCCTTTTTCGTACAATATGCCGCTAGAATCAACTATAGCCACACCATAGCCATTAATATTTCCCAATTGATACAGGCTATCTAATTGGGCCGTTAGTTGTTCGCCAATGGAGTCTATCGACTGTTGGGTGGTCTTTGGTTGCTGCCTGCAGGCCGCCATGGTGGCGAGCAGGCAAAGACTCAATAGGATACTTTTCATGTGGATATTTATTGATTGATGAATGATAGGAGACACGAATATAATTAAATCTGCACACAGCTACCGGCAGTAATGCTGCTTGCAAGAGTTGAAATCTTGCTGTTTTTCCTCGTCCAATAAGCCCGAAAATATCGCTTAAATGCATCTTTTATCGGTTAGGAGTTTTAGGGTTTTGAGTCGTTCACCGATAAATTTTTGCACTTAAACCGACATTTTGCCAGATACCGAAAAATAAGGGTTCTTCGACGAATTGCAAGGGTCCAAACCCGGCTTGAGGCCGTTTTTTTTATAGAAAAAGACCTCAAGTCATGAAAACAATAGTAACCATCATCTTTATCCTCTTCATCGGCATCACTGCCCAGGCTCAGAACAAGACTGCTGAAGTTAAAGTTGAGACCGTTAAGGCAGAAGTAGTAATGGTTACTAAGATCGTTGAGCAAGACAATGCAGTTGCTCGTCTTTACAGAAGGCCTAACAGCCGAATCAACAAGGCACTTCAGTTCACTACAAAAAGAAATAAAGCTAAACTGGCTTAATCAGGAAGCCGTCTGATATTTCAGGATCAGCATACAAGCCACGTAAAAGGAGGCCACAATCAACCACACAATCTGAGGGATCATCCAGCGGGAGAGATTTGTAGATATGTCTCTAAGTCTTTTCATGTAGACCACTGTTACTACCAGTGTGAGGATGTTACCGAGAAAGCCTACTTCAAGTTGATTGAATACGAAAGTGTAAAGGGGATAGAGCCAAACGATGGCCAATAGAAAGATTCCTAAATAAAATGTAGCATGCCTGCTGCCCAGAATTTCGTAAACCTTATACAGCAACCAGAACATTATTATACTGAGTAAGATCCATACGGTTCCTGCTATAGTATCGATCCAGTCAAGAGCTTCGATAAGGTTGTTCATGATTTTTCCCGTGCGTTTAAGAGGGGTCTCAATACTTCCCAGACATTAGATGCAACTATCTGATGACCCTCTGGTGTTGGATGAATCCCGTCCGCCAGGTTAAGTTCCGGATTACCTGCTACACCTTCCAGCAAAAAGGGAATGAGACTTATCTGATTCTCCTCGGCCAGCTCATAAAACATATTCCTGAATTCGGTAGTATAATCCTGTCCTAAATTAGGAGGTATCTGCATACCGGCCAGGATGATTTTGGTATCCGAATTTTTAGAGCGAACAATGTCTATCATCGACTGCAAATTCTTTCGGGTCTCCGTCAAGGGAATACCTCTCAATCCGTCATTGGCACCCAGTTCAAGCACGAAGACATCAGCCTGCTGATTGAGTATCCACTGGATACGGTTTAAGCCACCGCTGGTCGTTTCCCCGCTCAATCCCGCGTTGATAACGGTATAACCCAATTCTAAAGAATCTATCTTCTCCTGGATGCGCGCAGGGAAAGCTTCTTCGGGATCAAGTTGATATCCGGCAGTGAGGCTATCGCCAAAAAAGATGATCTTTTTGCCGGTACGGGTTGCTTCGGCAGATGGTTCTTCTTTCTGTACTTCTGTGGAAGCTTCACTTTTTTTGGTAGAAGGCCCACATCCCAGTAACAGGACAAGCACAAAAAAATAACGAAATTTTAAGATTTTATGCATTCGTTTCAAGACATATAGTAAATACAAATCCTTAATTTCAAACCCTTCCAAGAGGGAGAATTAAAAACTTTCTATGGCAAAGATATTAAAGGTAAAGCAGCTGGGCCGGACTTACACCAGTGGATCCCGCAAACTTACGGTGCTCGAAGATATAAATTTTGAATTGGAAGAAGGGTCCACCCTCGCCATTGTAGGGCCGTCGGGTAGTGGTAAAACCACATTGCTGGGTCTTTGTGCCGGACTGGATCAACCAGATACCGGTTCGGTAGAGCTTTGCGGAATGGAACTTTCCGGACTATCTGAAGATGAAAGGGCCAGGCTCAGGAATGAAGAAGTCGGGTTTATCTTCCAGGATTTTCAATTGCTTCCTACACTGACCGCATTGGAAAATGTCAGCGTGCCGCTGGAATTGCAAGGGGTGAAGGGAGCTGCAAAAGAGGCCGGCAAATTACTCGAGAAAGTAGGTCTGGCAGACCGTGCCAACCACTATCCATCTCAACTTTCAGGTGGTGAAAAACAGAGAGTTGCCATGGCACGGGCTTTCAGCAACAGTCCATCCATACTCTTTGCCGACGAGCCTACGGGCAACCTGGATGAAGAAACCGGTGAAAAGGTCATTAGCCTTCTTTTTGAACTGAATAAAGAAGCCGGTACTACCTTGGTTATTGTATCTCATGACATGGACCTGGCCAGGAAAAATGAAAAAATCCTCAGACTCAAAGGAGGAAAAATACTGGAAGCAGCGAGTACGGCTATATGGTAAACAGGGAAGATTTAAAAAATACTAAGTCCGGCAGCAAATGGTTGTTTACCATGGCCTGGCGTGACGGCAGGGCAAGCAGCCGCAGACTGGGCTTGTTTATGGGATCCATTATCCTGGGGATCATGGCCGTTGTGGCCATACAATCATTTAGCGAAAATCTTCAGAGCAATATTTCCAATCAGTCCAAAAGTCTCATGGGCGCCGATTACCTGATAGACAGCAGGCAATTACCAAACGAAAGAGTCATGGGCATCATTGACTCGCTGGGTGGTGCAGAAGGTATGGAGGTGAATTTTGCCTCCATGGCATCGTTTCCCAAGTCGGGTGCTTCCAAATTAGTGAGAGTTCAGGGAATTGAGGGTAATTATCCACTCTATGGTGCATTTGAGACTGATCCCCCCGGTGCGGCAGATGTCTATCAGGATCAGGGAGGTGCCTTGGTGGATGCTACAGCAATGATCCAATATGGGCTTCAACCCGGCGACAGCATAAAAATTGGCTTACAGACGTTCCCCATTCTCGGGGCGCTGAAGTCTACACCGGGCGGAACATCCACCTCCAGCACCCTGGCCCCTCCGGTCGTACTTCCGTATCGCTTTATTGATAATACCGGTCTATTGCAAACGGGCAGCCGGCAAGAATATCGCTACTATTTTAAGGCCGATGAGGAAACTGACCTGCAGGCTCTTTACGATCAGGTAGACCCTATTCTGGATGCCGAAGAAGCAGATCTGGACACTCATACCGATATCAGCAGGCGGCTGGGAAGAGGATTTGGAAATTTTGGCAAATTCCTAAATCTCGTAGCATTTATCGCACTGCTTCTGGGATGTGTGGGAATTGCCAGTTCGGTCCATATCTATATTAAAGAAAAATTGCAATCGGTAGCCGTACTAAAATGTATCGGAGCCAGCAGAAAGCAAACATTCCTGATCTATCTGATCCAGATAGCAGGCATGGGTCTGGTGGGTGGCATCATTGGCACACTTGGCGGATTACTGCTCCAACTGGTCTTTCCCTTGTTTATACAAGACTTTTTACCATTTGAAGTACAGATCAGTATTGGTTTACAGCCCGTTCTTCTCGGATTGATATTAGGCATAAGCCTTTCAGTGCTATTTGCCTTACTGCCGCTTCTGAATACCTGGTTTGTGAGCAGTCTACAGGTGCTGAGGGTCAGCGAAGAAAACCCGACCGGGATCAAAAGGGCCGGGGCAGTGGTCATGGTAAGTATTTTGCTTTTTATCTTCGGCTTTTCACTCTGGCTCTTAGGGGACTGGCAATTTGCCCTGGCTTTTGTACTGGGTATTTTGATCACTTTTCTCATATTGGGAGGCATTGCTGCCTTGTTCATTCGCCTGTTGAAAAAATATTTCCCCACTTCATGGGGATTCATTGCGCGCCAGAGCCTATTGAACCTTTTCCGACCGCGAAACCAGACTATGGTCCTGGTACTCGCCATCGGAGTGGGTACATTTCTTATCAGCACCTTGTATTTTACTAAAGACCTTTTGTTGGCCTCAACCGATTTTGAAGGAAGTACAGAAAGCGCCAATATTATACTGCTCGACGTTCAGACCGAAGAACAGGGAGCGATCCGTGATAAGATCGAAGGAAATGACTATCCGGTTATAGACAACATCCCGATCATTACCATGAGGATACAAAGTATAAACGATGTGCCCGTGAATACGATGCGCCTGGATAGCACTACTCAAATGAATAAGTGGGTTTTGTACCATGAATTCAGGGTAACCTACAGAGACACTTTAATAGCCTCCGAGACTGTAACGGCAGGTGAGTTCAAAGGAAACTATTCAGGTGAAGGACCTATCCCTATTTCCATGGCTGCCAATGTAGCCAGAGACGCATTGCTGGAGGTTGGGGACCGTATTGTTTTTAACGTTCAGGGTGTTTTGATGGAAACTGAGATAAGCAGCTTAAGAGAAGTAAACTGGGGGCGGATGCAACTGAATTTCTCAGTGCTGTTCCCCGAAGGTGTCCTGGAAGATGCCCCAAAATTTCACGTAATCACCACCCGTGTACCTGATGCTGCACGTTCTGCTGAACTGCAGCGAGACCTGGTGAAAGCCTTTCCAACGGTTTCCATTTTAGATCTCCGGCAGATACTGAACCTGGTTGAAGACATCATCAATAAGATATCCTGGGTGATCAACTTCATGGCTTTCTTCAGTATACTTACAGGAATAATAGTCTTGATAGGCGCTGTGCGTACCAGCAAGTACCAAAGGTTAAGGGAAAGCGTCCTGCTCAGGACCATAGGCGCAAGAGGACACCAGATCCTGAAGATCGTGGCCCTGGAATATCTCTACCTCGGTTTACTTGGCAGTGGCATAGGTGTTTTGCTTTCACTGCTCAGCAGTCAATTGCTGGCCGTCTTTGCTTTTGAGACCTCCTTTACACCTTCATTGCAGCCATTTGTCCTATTGCCATTCATTAGCCTGCTGGTTCTCTTAATAGGACTGAGTAATAGCAGAAGTGTACTCTATAGCCCTCCACTGGAAGTCCTTCGTAAGGAAGTAGGCTAACAGATTAAGCCGGTAATCTTTTCTTGATGAATTTGATCTGGCCGTTGTGGTTCGACTCATGTTCACAGACGTGAAACCACTTGGCGTAATTGTTGGTTGGCAGATTCTGGAAAAACGGCTCTGATTCAAACAGCCAGTCATCATCTCGCTTCGCAAATTCTGTTTTGGTCACCTCACGCACCGTTTCCAGTTTTTCCAGATAGTATTCCAACGGATTACCTCGAATGACTTCCCTGGCTTCGGGGCCCAGGCCCATTGGGATATCCCATTCTTTTTTAATGTCGTCGCTCCAGCTTCCCCACTCCATACCTTCAAAGGAATTGAGCTGGTAGTATTTTTCGGTGGCCGCCAGGTGCAACAACATGCCTCCGATGGAATTCGATTGGTCATCCAATTGATAATCCAATTGGTCAACGGTCAGATCTTTTACCTGATAAACCACCCAGGCACGCATCATGTTCATCGAGGAGAGCAAAGATCCAATATAAGGAGAGTAGCCTTCCATAGGGCCAAGCAGATAAAGATCATCTGATTGAAATTTATGATCACTATGTGCAAAAGAAAGCAAGGGAGCAGAGATCAATCCTGCAGTGAGCATGGCAGAGGTGCCAAAGAATTTACGGCGGGGTGTTGGTTGGTCTAGAGTTTTCATAGTCGGTCTGATTAAATTATAATTCTCCTAAGTTAATCTTTTAGATTATATCCTGTCTCAATCCAAAAAACACTGGGTAAAATTGAAATCCGACGAGTAAATTTTTGAATCGGCCTCGATGAAATACACAATTCATCGCCCATCTGAAAATGGATCTTAAGCCACTGGTCCTGCTTCCTGGTCTGTTGGACTCTTATTTCGCCAAACACCGATAAATAAGGTGATTGGGCGATAAATACCAAGCCAGCAGGCACACGGGCGTTAAATTTATAGTAAGAAGGACTAATCAAGATGAGAACACTGATAACCTTAGTTCTGGCCTTACTATTTGGCAGTACAGTACTGGCACAAAAAATGGAACATCATGCTCAAGTGGAAAATCATAAAGTGGATATTGTTCTGGATGATCGCCCTGCTGTTCTTGTCATTGGTAAACAAGATAAGAGAACAAAAAAAATTATTATCGCGCGTGTTTACCCCTACAGAAATTATAGAGTGATGAAGGCTTTACATTTTCTCACAATAAGAAGTTTACCCAAATTGACATAAACCCAAATCTATGATACTTGTAATGTTTTTATTATCCGTTGTGCTGGTACTGACCCATGTGGTCCTGTTCCCGAGAACCAGAGGAGTTTTAAAACCGATAAAGCTCCCTCTGAAGAAAAAATAAAAAAGAATTATAACCAGAGTAACCCTAATTTTTGAAAATGGCCGGCGTCCTTGCCGGCCGTTTTTTTTAAACCCTCCGGGTCATTCACTCATACCTGGTTGCTTAAGGCTGAAGCCCGACTTTTCTTTGGCATCAGCTACGATCTTTCCAACCTCTTCCAACAATTGCTTCGCGTTGTAAATGATCCCATCCTTGATGGTGTAGAGAATGCCGCCAACCCGCACTACCTCGTTGTCTTCAGTAAGTTTTATGGCACCGGTGCCGTAGAGTACTTTCAGGTTCTCTAATGGATTTTCATCAATCAGGATCAGATCAGCTTTTTTGCCAACGGCAATAGTACCTATCTCTGCTTCCATACCCAGGGCCTGGGCTCCGTTGAGGGTGGCTGACCTGATAACTTCAAGCGGGTGAAACCCCGCTTCCCGAAGCAACTCCAATTCACGAATAAAAGCGAAGCCGTAAAGCTGAAAGATAAAGCCGGAATCTGAACCGGCACATACGCGGCCTCCCCGGTTTTTGTATTCGTTGATAAAGGTCATCCAGAGCCTGTAATTTTCACGCCACGCAACTTCCTGCTCCGTACCCCAATAGTGCCAGTAGGAACCGTGGCTTATTTTGCTGGGCTGATAGAATTTCCAGAGCGAGGGCAGGGTATATGTCTCATGCCATTCTGCACGCCTTGCCCTGTGCAGATCCCTGCTGGCCTCATAGATATTTAAGGTGGGCACGAGGGTAAAGTCCAGGGCAATCAATTCATCCATAACTTTATTCCAGTGATCACTATAAGGTTCTGCGGCCTGCTGCCAGAGCTTACCCGCTTCCTCAAACCGGTGTTGTTCATTGTTATAATTATAATTGAGCGGATAGTCCTGTACCGTCCTGTCTTCAAACAAAGCCTCAGGTAAGCCATACCAGTGCTCCATGGTGGTGAGGCCGGCCCTGGCCGAATGAAGGACGTTCCAGCGGGCAACATTCAGTTGGGCGTGGTGGCAGGCAGATCTCAATCCCAGCTTTTTGTTTTCGTCAAGGGCGGCCGACATGATCTCAGGGGGAGCTCCGAAGAACTTAATACCATCGGCTCCCTTCTTTGCATTTTCCCTGACCCAGTTGCGAGCCATTTCCGTATTGCTGATCGTCTTCTCACTGCCTTGTCCAAAACCGGTGTAGGCCAGGATCCTGGGGGCGGTTATTTCATTTTTCAGACTCTGTTCCTTTAGTTGCAGTGTGAAATCTATTCCCCTGCCACTGGGTTCCCTCACTGTGGTGATCCCGTGAGCCATCCACAGTTTGAAGACGTAATCGGGTTCGGCCCCCTGAGCT
>JBPEXP010000130.1:0-10236 GCA_052031475.1 Flavobacteriaceae bacterium
AGATCTACCCAAACCACGAATCCTTTGTCTCTTAGTTTATGGACCCAACCGGAAAGTGTCACGGTCTGGCCAATATGGTCCGCTCTCAATTCACCACAGGTATGGCTTCTGTACATAGTAAGCATCAAAGATTTACAGCCGCAAATGTAATAAGTAATGCTCTAGTCTGAAAAGAATACGGCTGATTTCGGCCCTGAAAAGACCGCCTGTTATCAGGCGGCCAGTTCCAGTTCCTTTTTCTTTTTAACAGGCCTTGCCCTGCTGCCGTAGATCCTTCTTTTTATTCGGTAGGTGATGTTGAACAGTACCGGAACGATGATCAGTGTGAGGAAGGTTGCTACGATCAGCCCAAAGATGACTGTCCATGCAAGCGGCCCCCAGAAGATCACATTATCTCCACCCAGGTAGATATTTGGATCAAATTGCGAAAAGAGCGAAAAGAAATCGATATTAAGACCGATGGCCAGTGGGATCAGACCTAATACGGTAGTGATTGCGGTGAGGATTACCGGTCTCAACCTGGCCTTACCACTCTTTACAATGACTTCACTCACATCCTCCATGCTTAGATATTCCCGGTCATCAAGACCTAGCGCTACTTTTTTACGATCGATCAGTATCTGTGTATAGTCGAGCAAAACCACCCCGTTGTTTACCACGATCCCTGCCAGTGAAATGATTCCCATCATGGTCATCATAATAACGAACGGCCACCCGGTAAGCATCAACCCGCCAAAAACACCGATGAAACTGAGGAAAATGGCTGTCATTATAATGGCAGGTTTTGAGATGCCCCCAAATTGGAAGATCAGGATCAGCATGATCAGTCCTAGGCCTGAGAAAAAGGCCCCCACTAAAAACTGCATCTGCTTATTCTGTTCTTCTATCTGACCCGTATAGTCGATCTTCACACTTCTGGGCAGCCCTGTAAACTCCTCCATTTCCTTTTGGATCTCCGTTACAATGGCCTGTGCATCGGTGAAGCCGGGTTGCAAACCTGAATACACAGTGACCACACGTTTGGTATCCCTGTGTTTGATGGCGCTGAAAGAAGAGGTATTTTTCTGGGAAGCCACTGCGGATACCGGAACTTCCTTGAGTTGCCCTGTGGCCTGGTCCCTGAAAATGATATTCTGATTAAACAGGGCGCTGGTGTTGTATCTCAGATCTTCATTGAAACGCACATTGATATCGTAATCCTCTCCGTCCTTTTTGTAGATGCCCGCTTTGTCGCCAAACAGAGACCTTCTCAGCTGCGTACCTACCTGGCCCACGGCCACCCCAAGTTCGCCTGCTTTTTTGCGGTCTACCATCACTTCCATGCCCGGATTTCCCTTATTGACGTCTATTTTTAGTTCTTCGATACCGGCTATATTCTTGCTGTTGATAAAATTTCGCATCCGCTCAGCCACGTTGATCAGCGTATCGTAATTCTTGCCTTCCAATTCGATGTTGATAGGATATCCCGCTGGTGGTCCTACGGCATCTTTTTCAACAGAAATAGCTACCCCGGGATAGATGCCCTTGAGTCCGTCCTGTATTTTTTTACGAAGTGCTTCTGTGTCTTTGCCTTCCCGGTATTTATACTCACGCATAGACATGGTGATCTTTCCTCTATGGGGCATCTCGGCTGCAGAGCCGCCTTCCGTAAATGGATTCTCTGCTCCCCGGCCTACCTGAGACACGCTCGATTCCAACAACAGATTGTAATCGCCCCGGGTATACTCGCTATCATCGGCAATGGCGTAAACCCTGCGCTCGATGTCTTTGGTGATCTCATTGGTCTTTTCAATGGCCGTTCCCTGTGGATATTCTATGTAGACATAGATCTCGTTGGGTGTATTATCGGGAAAGAATTCTACCTTGGTCCGCCCACTGCTTAAAGACAGTCCAAAGGTCATGAAGGCGGTAATCAGCAATAAAACGGTGATACCAAAGTACCAGTAAACGTTCCCACCCCGCAGGGCGTGTTTGATCCTGCGTTCGTACCAGTCTTCAAACCGCACCAGGGTATTTTGCTGAAATCGCCTGGCTGCTTTTTTAATGATATACTTATATCCCCAAAAGCCTGCTGCAAGGGCGATGGTCAGTGTCCCAAATCCGCGTACCGGGCCTCCGAGCAGGAAAATAAAGATGCCCACACTTCCCAGGATTATACTCAGCCTGATAAGTTGTTTGACACTCAGCTCTTTGTCGCCAATTTCCATAAAACTGGAAACCAGCATGGAGTTCATAAAAATGGCTACAAACAGGGATGAACCGAGGACTACAGACAGGGTGATAGGGAAGAAGATCATAAACTCTCCCATGATGCCCGGCCACAATCCAAGGGGTACAAAGGCTGCCACGGTAGTTGCTGTTGATATGATGATCGGGAAAGCAATTTCACCGATCCCTTTCTTTGCCGCCTCAATGCGAGACATGCCCTCTTTCTCCATCAGTCTGTAGACATTCTCCACCACAACTACCCCGTTATCCACCAGCATTCCCAGTCCCATAATAAGTCCGAACAGGATCATGGTATTCATGGTAAATCCTAGCGTAGACAGGATCATAAATGACATGAACATGGACATCGGGATGGCGAAACCTACAAAAAGGGCATTGCGAAACCCGAGGAAGAACATCAGAACGGTGACCACCAGCAGAATTCCGAAGATAATATTGTTCACAAGGTCGTCTACCTGGTTTAATGTTCTGCTTGATGAATCGTTGGCTATAGTAACTTCCAGATCCGGGGGAAATACATTCTCCCTGGAATCCTGTACAATTTCCTTGATCTTATCAGCTGCTGTGATCGCATTTTTACCGGCCCTCTTTTTGATGTCGAGCATGACCACGCTTTCACCAAATTCACGGGCATAGGTGGTCTTATCTTCTTCCTGGAAAGAGATCTTCGCAATATCACCCAGATAAACAGCGTCGCCATTTTCAGATTTGACAACAAAATTCTCCAATTCGGCAGGTCTTTCTACCTCACCCAGAATACGGATCGTTCTCCGCTGACCACTGCTGATCAAATTACCTGCAGACATGGTCATATTTCCGCCATTGATAGCCTGTATCACATCGTCAAAGCTCACTTTCGCGGCCATCATTTTGTAGATGTCTACAGCCACTTCTACTTCCTTCTCCTGCGCCCCGCGGATATCCACTTCCTTGATCTCCGGCAGGTCCTCAATCTCGTCTTCCAGGTATTCACCAAATTGTTTCAGTCGCTCTACCGGATAGTCACCGGTGAGGTTTACATTCATGATGGGAAATGACTCAGAGAGGTTCAGGTCAAAGACATTAGGCTCTACTTTGGCGCCGTTGAATATGGGCCAGTCTTCTCCAGCCTTCTCGCCATCTACCTCATCTTTCACTTTCTGCTTGGCATTTTCAACGGTGATGTCCTCGTCAAACTCAACAACGATCATAGAGTAATCTTCCTGCGAGGTAGAGGTGATCTCCACCATATTGCTTACGTTCTTCAGTCGATCTTCGAGCGGGTCCGTGATCAGTCGTTCAATATCCTCTGCCGTATTCCCGGGATAAACCGTACTGATATAGATCTTTGTTTCAGTAACCTCCGGAAAATCTTCCCGGGGCATGGAGAAATAAGCGGATAATCCGATGAAGAAAAAGATGCCTATCATCACGTAGATCACAGACGGATTATCTATGGCCCATGATGAGAGTCTGAATTCCTTGTCTATATTTTTTTGCTGTCTGCTCATGCTCTACTGAATTATTCGGACTTGCTGTCCTTCCCTGACATTTCTTGCCCCTTCCTGGATGACCAGATCTCCGGGCTGAAGACCATCCAGTATTTCTACCTGATCGCCACTTGTTCTCCCAGTGGTCACAATCTGCTTTTTGGCTCTGGCCCTGTTTTCGCCATCCACCTCTTCAGCCAGATAAATGTATTGATCCCCTGCAGAATTCTCCGAGAGCACATTCTGAGGAATGAGGATGGCATCTTCGCTCGAGTAATCGTTAACGCTTACCCTTGCAGTGAGATTGGGTTTCACATTCCCCTTATCATTAGGCACCGGAATTTCGATACTGAACGAACGGTTGGCCGGATTGATAAAATTTCCTGTCTGGCGGACCTGTGTCACAACGCTGTCATTGAGCACGGGAAAATAGACCCGAACTTCTTTGCCGGGTGTTACACCCTGGATATAGCTTTCCGGCACATCTACCTCTATATACATATTGGAGAGATTGACGATCCTGAACACGGCCATTCCGGTCCCGGGCGATACCACGGTTCCTTCGTCCTGGATCACATCGTCAATAATCCCTGAAAAAGGGGCCCTGATCTCAGATTTTGCTAACTGGCTTGCCGCCTGCTTCACAGAATTTTCAGTAGCCTCATAGTTGGTCTTGGCCTGTAAATACTGGATTTCCGAACCGATATTCTGTTCCCATAATCTCCTTTGCCTTTCATAGGTGGTTTTTGCCAGGGCAGCCTGGGTTTTCAGCTGTCCAAGCTGACTGGCCACACCTCCGTCATCTATACGGGCTAGCAGCTGCCCCTTTTTAACCCTTTCTCCATCGCGCACGAAAATCTTTAACAAAGTACCGGACATTTCGGGGTAGATCAGTACATTTTGTTTCGTCTTTACATCTCCCTGAAGATCCAGAAAATGCTTAAAGGGTTCTTCTTTCGCCTCCACCGTGGTTACCAGCAGAATTTTGGCATTTTTATCCATGGCAGTGATAGCCGAATCTAATAACCTGATCTGGTTATTCAATGCTTTCTGTTGTTCTGATATGGCCTGCTTACGACTCTTAATCGCCTCTACGTCGCCATTGGCGATCAGGGATTCCAGGCTTTGGTCTGAACCTCCCTGACAAGCTGCGAGAATAAGGAGGGATAAATAGACTATTTTTTTCATAGCGCTATATGAATATGGATTAATTATTGAGGATAGTTTCAAGTTCTGTTTTTGCATTAATTACGTTGACCATAGATCGCAGATAGTCGTCCTGAGCTGTATATAGCTGGGTTTGTGCCTGCCTCAGTTCAAAGCTGGTGGCAAGTCCTTCTGCATACTTGGTTTGATTCTTTTGCTCTATTCGCTCTGCCAGGTCCAGGTTGTCCTTATTGGTCTGGTAGGTCTCAATGGTAAAGAGGTAATCGCTTTTTGCCCTTTCTAATTGCAGTTTGATCTGCTGTTCTGTTTCCGTAAGCTGGGTCTTGGCCTGTTCCAGGGCGATCTTTGCCCTTTGTGTACTGGCACTTCGGTTAAGGGAACTGAAAATAGGAATGTTCAGATCAAAGCCCAGGGTAGAGAAGCCAAACCACTCCTGACCTGAACCTATAAAGTCAAACTGATCACTAAATGAGAAAGTCCCGTAATTAACAAAGGCGTTCAAGGTGGGAAGCGCCCTGCTCTTGGCCAACTTAAGCTCATAGTACCGCTGCTCGTTAAGATTGAAGACCAGTTTGTAATCCGTGTTATTCTCCATGGTAAGGTTGGCATTCAATAGGTCAAAGTCGATCTGTTTTAGCACCAGGTCGTCCAGATTTTCAGTAAGAACCGTATCGTGTTCCACAGGAAGACCGAGGGCCAGATTGAACATTTGCAATGTGATACTTTCAAATCTGATCGCATTTTTAAGCACATTGTCTATAGAAGCCAGGGTGATCTGCAACTGTTCTACACTCTCTTCGTCACCCAATCCGTTTTCATAGAGCTTTTCGGTTTCGTAGAGGTTCTTTTCCAGGGTTGTTTTGTTCCTGGCCGCTATTTTAGCCGTTTCCTGAGCCAGCAATACATTACCGTAGGCTTCCACCACCATCTTGGTCACTTCCTGGTCAGTCTTTTCCTTATTGTTCTGACTGTAGCGCAGGAAGGCATTGGTAGCCTGGATCCCCACAATGTATGAACCGTCAAAGATCTGCTGCCTCAAGGTAGCCGTAGCTCTTGCCTCCTGGGGCGGTGTAAAGACCACACCGACAAATTCACCCGGGGTTCCGCCAACCACCTCTGCAGGAAGCGGTGTCACCGGTTGCTTGAGTCGGTTTTGATAACTGACCGCACCGTCTATCTGGGGCAGTCCGGTAGCGATGACCTCCCATTTTTGTTTCTGGGCATCCAGGATCTCCCTGTTAGAGTTGATGGCTGTATAGTTGTATTCCAGAGCATAGATAATAGCCTCCTCAAGCGTAAAAGTTTTGGGGTATTCCTGAGCAGCTAAAACAAAATAGCAGAAGAATGCCAAGCACGCTATAGTGAAGTTTTTCATTTATAAACCTGATTTGAATTGATGATTTCTTTTAAGATTTGCCTGCCTTTTGGAGTTACGATCCCCCTTAAATGGTATTCCAGATAATGGTCCATAAGTTCGGCCACCGGAAAAAGGGTATTGGGGAACATGCTGTGGTCTTTGATGCTGTTAACGCCGGCAAAATAGATCCTGGATACGAACTCGATATTGAGGTTCTCCCTGTAAATACCCTGTTCTATTCCTTTCCGCAGGTTTTCAATGACACATTCCCTCATAACTTCAAACTGCTTATCTCTTAAGGTGCGATGTATCTCAGGGTAGTATTTCTGTAACTGGTACTGGGGCGACGAGCGCTCGTCCTTCAGGTGGAGCATGACAAATTTTTTGATCTCGTATAGCTCTTCGATAGGATTTTTGCCCAGGCTGCAGATGTGGTCGATCCCCTTGGAGATATACCAGAACAGGTTCATGACACATTCCTCTACCAGCTGGGTCTTGTTCTTAAAATGACTGTAGATGGTCTTTTTGGAAATGCCCATTTCATGAGCAAGATCATCCATTGTAACACTTTTAAAACCCAGGGTGAGAAAAAGATCCGTCGCCTTATGTAGTATATTCTCCTTCATGCAGGGGAACAAATATAGAGTTGGAAACTATAAAAACATTAAAAGTTTCCAAAGTTTTACATTTTTTTAACACAGTCTTAAACTCCGTGTCATTGTAATCATAGACGAATGATTTCAGATCTATTGCAGTACGTTCAATTAATGTATTTTTGGCAAAAATTCTAATAGATGGGTCGACTCGCTTTTCTTCAAAAAGAGTTCAACGCATATCTGAAGCAAAAGATCACCAGTAAAGAACCTGTGAATCTTTACAATCCTGTGCTCTATATCATGAACCTGGGCGGGAAACGCCTGAGGCCTGCACTGACCCTTTTGGCTGCCGATCTTTTGGGAGGCGACTATAAAAAGGCGATGCCGGCTGCCCTGGCCATAGAGGTATTTCACAATTTCTCCCTGGTCCATGACGATATTATGGACGATGCCCCTCTCCGGCGTGGCAAGAAATCGGTTCATGTGATGTGGGATGTGAACACAGGCATCTTATCCGGAGATGTGATGTTGGTTCAGGTCTATCAGTTCCTTGGCGGATACCGCGGTCAGGTACTGGAGGATTTGCTTCATATTTTTAATGATACAGCCTTGAAAGTCTGCGAAGGACAGCAGTATGATATGGATTTTGAAAGCCGGGAAGACGTTACTGTGGACGAGTACCTAACAATGATCTCCTTTAAAACCGCCGTGCTCATTGCCGCAGCTCTTAAAATGGGAGCCGTGATTGCGAATGCGAGCCCGGAACAGCAGGAGGCCATCTATAATTACGGTGTATACCTGGGTACGGCATTTCAACTTCAGGACGATTATCTGGATGCTTTTGCGGAAGGAGAGGGTTTCGGAAAGCAGGTGGGCGGCGACATCATTGAAAACAAAAAGACCTATTTATATCTGAAAGCCCGTGAGATGGCCGGGCCGGCTGACAAACAGGAGTTGATGGATCTCTATTCCCTGGACCCCAGAGATACCGCTGCCAAGGTAAAAGTAGTTAAGGCTATTTTTAAAAAGTCTGGTGCCGATAAGGCCACTAAAGAGGCTATAGAGGCCTTTACCCTCAAAGCGTTTGAAGAGCTTGATGCCCTTAACGATTTCCCGGAAGCGAAGAAAACTTTTATGACCTTCGGGAAGCAACTTATGAGCAGAAAGGTCTGAGCACGCCTGGCTGACCTCAAAAAAATCTTTTCAGCAGCGCTTTTGAAAAAGGCAGTACAGGACATCCGCTGATCAACCACATATCCTGAAAAAGATTTCCATCTTCATCCAGGAATTTCAGGATCTGCTGCACTTTACGGTTTCTGAACATCGCACTAAAAATTCGCGCACCCTGGCTGTTGTCTTCGTATAATATGTCCAGCAAAAGTGAGTCGTAGAAGCGGTATCGGTTTTTTACCGAAAATCCCTGAAACGAATGACCCTTTTTGACGAATTCCACCACCTTGGGAGTATGTTTCATACTATTCTTAAAAGCGTAACCCGTACTGGCCTTTGCCCATCCTCCTGCAGTGCCTATATGAAGGATCCTCTCTGAATTTTTCTGTTCGAAATCATAGCAACTCATCGGAATATTGCCTTTTTCTTTCTCCAGGATGCTGTACTTATTTAATTGATAATGCTCTCTGAGGTAGGCCTCAATCTCCTTTTCATATTCACCGGTTTGTAAGGGTTCTTGTGAAAACAGGGTATACTCTACAAGAGCCTTCTGCCCGGTAAATGGCAAAACGTACATAAATCGAGTATTGCCCTTTTGGGCAACAGAAAAGTCCATGAAAGTTGGCGTCATTTGGTCAAAGACAGCTTGATCACTTTCCACAAACCAGCCTACAAAATGTTGCTGTAAGACAGGGTATTGCTTCTGATTAAGTAGGTCGGCATAATTGAAGAAACTGTTGAACACTCTTTGGGCTGTCAAGGATTTCTGATCAGTTTTTACCTGAACTGCATCTTCCAGCTCCGTGATCTGTTCAACTCTTGCCTGAAGAAATTGGATGTGATCGGCATCTGAGATAAACTTCCATTGATCCCTGTAAAAGTCTGCGGATCGGAGCATTTTATATTGATAGGGCAGGATGGAAGGCTTTTTGACAAAATCTGAACTTTTAAAAAGAATTTGGTCCCACTTTTTACTGAGCAGATGATCGTATTGGCCGGGACCTTTTTCCCAAAAACACCAGGTTCGGTCATTTTGGTCTTTGGCTTCCCGGTCTATAATCAGGATCTTTTTTGATTTGAACCAGGGGTCTTCAGCCATGGCCCTGGCCAGCATAAGGCCTGAAGCTCCGGCTCCCAGAATCATGTAATCGTAATGGGCCATTGCGTTAGAAGCGATAGCCAAAAATACGAATTCGAGTCAAGATAAATTCAGAAGAGTAAATAGCGCAATCCAAAGAAGGCCCGGATGCCCTGATTGGGACCATAGACATACGAAGGATCAAAGGTAAGTGCATAGGGATTGTCTGCTGTGGGCACTACATTGCCGTTATTGTCAAATACAACGTTCCGGTCAAAGGGGTCATTGGCCCGTGCAATAATAAAGGGATTTCCACGGTTGGGCGTCCAGTCGAGTAAATTCTTCACCCCTCCATAGACCTCAAAATTCTCCAGTCCTTTATAGGTGAACTGTACATTCTGGATGCTCCAAACTGGCGAAAATTCCTGCCTTGGGTCCAGATCGCCCAGCAGGGGCAAGCGCATAGGGCCGTAGAGATTTCCCGTATAGTCTACCGTGAGCTTCCAGGGCCTGATATCATAGGATACACTCCAGGTAGCGGTAAAATTTTCTGTCAGGATCTGTCTTTCCTTGACACCATTCTCGGTATTGCTTACATCCTGTAAAGTGGCGCCAACAAGGAATTTCCAGCCTGTGGGCAGTACCAGGTCCAGGTTAGCACTTATGCCCTGGCTCACCGCACTTCCATCCAGGTTGTTATAGATGATCAGGTTGGGATCTGTATCGTAGTCCGGGATGATCTTGTTGCTGAAATAGGTGTAGAATGCCGAGGCGTCCAGGCCCAGGAAAACCCCGTTGTCTGCATAGATCTTTTTAAGATAATTAAGATTAAAATTTATAGAGCGCTCCGGTTTTAGTTCTCCGGCGATGATCACGTCCCTTGCCCCGGTTAGTGCAGCGTGATCTTCTGTAAAGAGGTTTACCACCCTAAAACCTGTACCACTGTTGAAGCGCAGGATATCGTTATCAGAGATTTTCCAACGGTAGGCCAAGCGTGGCGTATAGATAGAACCGTGCCTTTGGTCATAATCGTAACGCAGTCCCATTAATAGGGAATGCTGTGAACCCAGGCTGAGTTCATTCTGAGCGAACAGGCTGGGAATCCATACCTCATCGGCTTCATTGCCCCTTAAACCGGAAGTGGCCGGGGTATTGTCGTCATAATAATTA
>JBPEXP010000131.1:0-4271 GCA_052031475.1 Flavobacteriaceae bacterium
GAAAGCGATGTGGATGTTTCGGAGACCTGTAAGCAGATTGAAAAGAAGCTGACCGAAACGCGCAAGGAGATCTACAAAAATCTTACCGCCTGGCAGAGAGTACAGCTTTCCAGGCATCCCAACAGGCCGTATACTTTAGACTACATAAGGGCCATCTGCGGTGAAACATTTCTGGAATTACACGGAGACCGAACCGTAAAGGACGACAAGGCCATGATTGGTGGCCTGGGCAAGATTGGCGATCAGAGCTATATGTTTATCGGCCAGCAAAAGGGCTACAATACCAAAACCAGGCAATACAGGAATTTTGGTATGGCTAATCCGGAAGGCTACCGAAAGGCGCTTAGATTGATGAGATCCGCAGAAAAATTTGATATACCCGTTGTAAGCCTGATCGATACACCCGGTGCCTATCCGGGGATTGAAGCTGAGCAAAGGGGACAGGGTGAGGCCATAGCCAGGAATATCCTGGAGATGACCCGGCTCAAAGTGCCGATTATCGTAGTGATAATAGGCGAAGGTGCCTCCGGCGGAGCTTTGGGTATCGGTGTAGGAGATGTAGTGCTCATGCTCGAGAACACCTGGTATTCTGTAATCTCGCCAGAATCCTGTTCATCCATTTTATGGAGAAGCTGGGAATACAAGGAGCAGGCTGCTGAAGCACTGAAGTTAACGGCTTCAGACATGAAAAAGCTGAAATTGATCGACGAGATCGTTAAAGAACCCATTGGAGGTGCTCACAGCAACAGGGAAAAAGCCTTCGAGATCGTCAAGAATAAAATTGCCAAGCACTACGAGCAATTGAAAAAGTTATCCCCAGAACAGCTGGTTGAAACGAGAATGGATAAGTATGGAAATATGGGGGTCTTTAACGGCTAAAAGCCTGTATATCAGTAAGAGGTAAAACCGGAGAAATGTTCCTCCGGTTTTTTTTTGTTATGAACACAATTTCGTAACTTATTAACAGCCCAATTGTTAATGAACGGTTGATATCAGTTGGGGCATTAGAATATTACCTTAATGTTAATTGTATACTTTAGCAGTCATGGAAAAACCGACCCCCGTAGTTGGACATAAAGTCAGAAAAGCTGCGATCATCAACCTGGAAAAAGGCAAAATTCCTCCACAAGCAGTTGATTTAGAGGAAGTTGTACTTGGAGCGATGATGATTGACAAAAAAGGGGTCGATGAAGTAATAGATATCCTACATCCTGAAGTATTCTATAAGGATGCCCACCGATATATTTACGAAGCCATCTTCAAACTCTTCGAAAGCTCGGAACCGGTCGATTTATTAACCGTTTCGGCCCAATTGAAGAAGGATCAGCGGCTCGAAGTGGCAGGGGGTGATTTTTACCTGATAAAACTCACTCAAAAAGTGGCTTCTTCGGCCCATATTGAGTTCCACGCCAGGATCATCCTGCAAAAGTACATTCAACGCAGTCTTATTAAAATATCTAACGAGATCATCGAGGAAGCTTATGATGAAACTTCCGATGTTTTTGATCTTTTAGACAATGCCGAGGCTAAGTTATATGAAGTTACCCAGGGAAATCTGAAACGTTCTGCAGAAACTGCCCAGAATCTGGTCATACAGGCAAAAAGAAAGATTGAGGAGATCGCCAACAAAGAAGGATTGAGCGGCATTCCTTCCGGATTTGAAAAGGTAGACCGGCTTACTTCCGGATGGCAGCCCAGCGATCTTATTATTATCGCTGCAAGGCCTGGTATGGGTAAAACGGCACTCACTTTATCCATGGCCCGTAATATGGCTGTGAATTCCAATATACCGGTGGCCTTTTTCTCACTCGAAATGTCCTCTGTTCAGCTGATTACCAGGTTGATCAGTTCCGAGACGGGGCTGTCGTCAGAGAAACTCCGGACAGGCAGACTGGAGAAGCACGAATGGGAACAGCTGAACGTAAAAGTTAAGACCCTGGAAAAAGCCCCTTTATTCATAGACGATACGCCTTCACTTTCCATATTTGACCTGCGTGCCAAAGCGCGTAGATTGGCATCACAGCACAAAGTCAAAGTCATCGTGTTAGATTACCTTCAATTGATGACTGCCGGTGGTAGCCAGAAGGGCGGGAACAGGGAGCAGGAGATTTCCACCATTTCCAGGAATCTGAAAGCCCTTGCCAAAGAATTGAATGTACCGGTGATAGCGCTCTCTCAGTTGTCCAGGGCCGTGGAAACTCGTGGTGGCAGTAAAAGACCCATTCTATCCGACCTCAGGGAGTCTGGTGCCATTGAACAGGATGCAGATATCGTCTCTTTTATCTACAGGCCTGAGTACTACAAAATAGACGAATGGGATGACGAGGAAAGGACGCCAACACAGGGCCAGGCCGAATTTATCGTGGCTAAGCACAGGAACGGCGGATTAGATAATATAAGGTTAAAGTTCATTGCTCAACTTGGTAAATTTGATAATTTAGATGACTTTGATTCTCCATTTGAGTTTCAATCTAAGATGAATGCCGATGAGGATAATCCGTTCCTGAGCAGAAATTTACCTGAGCCCGATGATGCTTTTGGAAGCTCGATGAACGATGATCCTGATCTCGACCAGGATGATAATGACGTACCTTTCTAAAATTATTTCTCTTTTTACAATTTCCCCACAGATTCAAAAGCAGTTCCTACTGTTCTTAGGATTGCTCTTATTAAGTGCTTCCTGCATGGCATCGGCCATCCTGATCCCCATGGATGCCGACAGCCAAAAAAACCACTTAAAGGCTTACGGGATCACCTACTGGGTACTTGGGAAAGGTCAAAAAGTTCAGTGGCTGCTCAATTACCGGGGGGGTTCTTTCCTTCTGCCGGATGGTGAGGTGATCAGAAAAGAATGTCAGATTCGCGGCGTCTCCTATGAATTGATCTCTGATGCGGAGGCCGAGGATATTTTAGATCAGATCAGCAGCCCGTCACAGAACCAGGAATCCGTGATCCTTGAAAAGGCACCGCGGATTGCCGTCTATTCGCCAAAGGACAATCAACCATGGGATGACGCTGTTACCCTGGTACTTACCTATGCTGAAATTCCTTATATCACCGTATATGACCAGGAAGTGCTGGAAGATAAACTGGCCCTCTACGACTGGCTGCACCTGCACCATGAAGATTTTACGGGCCAATACGGAAAGTTTTACGGAGCATATCGTGCCGCTCCCTGGTATATTGAGGGGAAGAAAAATGCAGAAGCGTTGGCGGCTGAATTGGGTTTCAGCAAGGTCTCGGAACAAAAGCGGGAAGTAGCTTTAAAGATCAGAAACTATGTAATAGGGGGTGGTTTTATGTTTGCCATGTGTTCTGCAACCGATAGTTTTGATATTGCCCTGGCTGCAGACGGCGTAGACATTTGCGAACCCATGTTCGACGGAGATCCTTCGGATGCGAATTACCAGTCTAAATTGGATTTTGGCAAAACCTTTGCCTTTACCAACTTTACGCTCGAAAGAAATCCGCTGCGCTATGAATTCTCATCCATCGATATGACCAGTAAAAGGGGAGAGGTCCCCAGGGAATCAGACTATTTCAGCCTGATGGATTTCTCCGCCAAATGGGATCCGATCCCAACTATGCTCTGCCAGAATCACACAACGCTGGTCAAAGGATTCATGGGGCAGACGACGTCCTTTACACGCAACGAGATCAAATCAACGGTCATGGTTTTGGGCGAGAACCGCATTAACGGGGAAGCCCGATATATACACGGAATAAAAGGCCGCGGATTCTTTACCTTTTATGGGGGTCATGATCCTGAAGATTATCAGCACAGGGTAGGGGACCCTAAAACAGAATTGGAACTTCATCCAAATTCACCCGGATATCGACTGATACTCAATAATGTACTTTTTCCGGCTGCGAGGAAGAAAAAACAAAAAACCTAAGACTTACTTTCCAGCAACTTTTTTAAAACTATTTCCACACCGCGCTGGTCATTGCTTGCTGTCCTGTACTTAGCAGCCTTTAAAACATTAGGGTGGGCATTGGCCATTGCATAGCTGAAATGAGACAAGGCCATCATCTCGAGGTCATTGTTGTAATCGCCGAAGACCAGGGTGTTTTCCGGGCCAATCCCCATGTCTTTCTGGATGATATCAAGTGCATAGCCTTTGGTGGCATCAGGATGTGATACATCTACCCAGAATTCTCCTGAAACTTTTACTCTGAGTTCCCCTTCAAGGTGCCTTACATGGGGATAAATATGAGCCTCTGAGCCTTCATCGTGGTATACTGCTACCTTCATCACCTCACCCTTAAAG
>JBPEXP010000132.1:0-1761 GCA_052031475.1 Flavobacteriaceae bacterium
GAAGCGATTACAGACCGGCCCACCGTTGTTAATCTTACCAATCACAGTTATTTTCAATTAGACAACAGTGGATCCATTGATCATTATTTTCTAAAACTCGGATGTTCGAAATATCTGGAAACAGACAGTCAAATGCTGCCAACCGGCCGGATCCTGGATGTAACCGGTCATGAGTTCGATTTCCGCCGTGGTAAAAAAATGGGTAGGCTTCGTCTGGATACGCCTTTTGTTTGCGATAAAGAAGCTGATCTGGTAGCAGAAGTACATTCAGAACATTCAGGAATAAGGATGAGAGTTGAAAGCAATCAACCTGCCCTGGTGGTGTATACTCCCCGGGATTTTCCTGCCATCTGTTTTGAGACTCAGAATTATCCGGACGCCCCTAACCAGGAAGATTTTCCGAGCGCTGTTCTATTACCCGGACAGCGGTACAGGAACATCTCGAATTATGAATTTGATTTAGTAAATTAGGGTAATTTAATCTTAGAAGTATGAAAATTCTAAAATGGGTACTTATTGTTCTGGCAGCCCTTTTGCTCCTCTTCATATTTGTGGGTATGCCGTATTTGAGGGAACAGACCAAAAAACACAGCCCCGAGCGCACAGCGGCTTATACGAAAAACGGATTTGACCTCATGGTCAACTACAGTAGTCCGTTTAAAAAGGACAGGGTAATATTCGGGGAGCTGGTCCCCTATGATGTAGTCTGGAGAACCGGTGCCAACGAACCTACCACCTTTGAGACAAGAAGCGATATTCAGGTAATGGGCAAGCCGCTGCCTGCTGGCAAATATTCACTTTGGACCAAGCCCGGGAAAGAAAGCTGGGAAGTGATGATCAATAAAGAAATTCCGGACTGGGGTGTGACCATCAGCAGTGGTGGCCGCGAAACTACCCGGGATCCTGAAAAAGACGCGCTGAAAGTACAGGTTGAGGTGGAGGAACTGGCTGCCTCTGAAGAAAGCTTCACCATAGATTTTGAAGAAGGGGATCCTCTTTATATGAGACTTTACTGGGACCAAACGCAGATTAAGGTCCCGATTAGCAAATAAGCTTGGCAGGCAAGAAAAAAAATGTAGCACAAGACGCTTCCAGGATTCAATCTCTCAGGAAACGTGAATTAACCGTTGAGGAACTTACCCAAGGTGTTTTACAGGGAGATACCACACTGCTGGCACGTGCGATCACCATGGTTGAAAGTACCCACCCGGACCATGTTGAGAAATCCTACGAGATCATCGACAATTGCCTTGCCCATGCCAAAGAAGGGCTGCGTATAGGTATAACCGGCGTTCCCGGTGTAGGCAAAAGTACCTTCATCGAAAGTTTCGGAACGGCCATTACAGCCAGAAAAAAGAAAGTGGCCGTACTGGCAGTAGACCCCACCAGTACCATCAGCAAGGGGAGTATTCTGGGTGATAAGACGAGGATGCCTTTACTGGCAAATGACCCTCTTGCATTTATTAGACCCTCGCCTTCGGGGGAATCCCTGGGTGGAGTTGCGAGAAAAACCAGGGAAAGTATCATTCTTTGCGAGGCAGCCGGCTTCGACATCATTCTCGTAGAGACCGTGGGTGTTGGGCAAAGTGAAACTGCCGTTCACAGCATGGTCGATTTCTTCCTCTTACTTAAATTGGCAGGAGCAGGCGACGAATTGCAGGGAATAAAAAGAGGGATCATGGAAATGGCTGATGCCATTGTGATCAACAAGGCGGAAGGGGCGAATCTTAAAAAAGCACTCAGGGCAAAAAATGATTTCCA
>JBPEXP010000133.1:0-7308 GCA_052031475.1 Flavobacteriaceae bacterium
TGAACGGATCCGGTTCAGAAAATCCGCCAACTGATTCAATCGGCCGGCTAAACCAATTCCGTTCATCAACAGGAGAATAGTATCAAATTTCATGCCGGAATATTGCCAAATATCACTCTTAACAAGCTGATTTATACCTCTTGCCATGCAGGTCTCAATGGCTCCCTGCGAAATATCCAGACCTGTTACATCAAAACCCTCCTTCTGCAGATAGAGACTATGACTGCCCGCACCACATCCGATATCCAGCACTGAGCCCCTGCTGAGTTCCATCGCCTGCCTTTCCAGAGGTGGCATCTGTTCTTCCGTTCTGAATAAGTAGGGCATGGATATGATGTCTTCCTCACCCAGAGAGATATACGTGGTGATATCTTCGGTATAGTCTCCTTTTACAAAATCTAAAAGAGCCTGTCCGAATAGGTCGGTATGTGATATATCGTAATTTTGCAAAAGTCGATCTTCACTACCGCCAAATTTATGGATAATCGAGCTTGTATCGAGACAGAGAACACCTATGGAAGAATTCATTAATAAATTACCGGGCTTAGCCGCTCAGAAGCGGACCGAAAACAAAAAATTTTTCCGCAAACTAAAAAATAAGCCTCCCAGGAACCTGGACAGGATGATGAAGGGGTTGCATGAGGAAGAATTTAAAAGGACTGATTGTCTGGATTGCGCCAATTGCTGCAAGACTACGGGTCCGCTATTTACCGATGCAGACATTGTGAGAATAGCCAAATCCTTCAAAGTAAAGCCTCAGAAATTTGTCGAACAATTTCTCCGCATCGATGAGGATAAAGACTATGTTTTAAAACAATTGCCCTGTGCTTTTCTCGGTGAAGATAATTATTGCACTATTTATGATATCCGTCCCAAGGCCTGCCGTGAGTACCCGCACACCGACAGAAAAAAATTTCACCAGATCAGTGATCTTACCTTGAAGAATCTGGCCATTTGCCCGGCGGCTTACAACATCGTAGAAGCACTGAAGAAGCAGGTGGAAGAAGCCCGAAAGTAAAGACACGAAAATGATAAAATCGCTATTTTTGGGCCATGGATGCTATCATGGCTTATTTTGAAGAGATACCCTCTACTCATAGAAGCCTCATACTTGTTGGTGGAATTACTTTCTTCTGGTTGCTGGAAGGAGCGGTTCCCCTATTCAGATTTACATACAAAAAATGGCGCCACGCCGTACCCAACTTCTTTTTCACCCTTACCACAGTAGTCATCAATTTTGCACTGGCTTTCTTGTTGTTGATGTCCAGTGACTGGGTGGCAGCCAATAATTTTGGCATCATCAACTGGCTGCCGGAGATGCCTCTTTGGCTCTATGCCCTGCTCGGGGTCTTATTGCTGGATCTGATAGGTGCCTACTTTGCCCATTATGTAGAACACAAGGTAAAACCCCTCTGGATGATCCACCTGGTTCATCACACAGATCACGAAGTGGATACTACCACTGCCAACAGGCATCACCCACTTGAGAGTTTTATCAGATTCTTTTTTACCCTGGTGGGCGTATATGTGGCAGGAACACCTATTGGAGTAGTCATGCTCTATCAGACCATGTCTCTGGTAGCCACCCAATTTGGCCATGCCAACATCCGATTGCCCAAAAAGGTAGACGACGCTTTGAGTTGGGTCATCGTATCCCCCGATATGCACAAGGTGCACCATCATTTTGTATTACCCTATACAGACTCCAACTACGGTAATATTTTCTCTATCTGGGATCGTATGTTCGGAACTTTTATGAAACTAGACAGGGAAAATGTGGTTTACGGTGTGGATACTTTCCCAGACCGCAGGGAAAACGGCAGCGTCTGGGGATTGCTGAAGCAACCATTCCATAAATACCGCAGGCCTACACGCATAGAGATCACCGCTGAAACTAGTCGTAAATAAGGTATTTTTCCCTGATCCTTTTAAAGTCTTCAAGATCTTTCTTCCAGGATTTTGCAATGGAATCTGCCGTCATCCCCGCCTCAATTTGCTGCTGAAGTTTGTATGTGCCGGCATGTTTGGCGAAATTTTCCGTATTGAACACCAGGGAGGGATCGGTACTATTTTGATAGGCCTCTATGAGCCAGCCCAGATTAACGGCTTCCAGATCAGGCGAATTGCTCAGGTCCCTTCCATAGCACAATTGATCCTGATGTTTGGGGTATTTGGAACCAAAGTTTGGTTGAGGCGTATAGCTGAAATCAAAATATTCTGCATCCAGGAAGGGTGCTCCAAACCTCTGAAACTGATATTCGGTACCTCTTCCGGCATTGATATTGGTGCCTTCAAATAATCCCAGGCTTGGATAAAGGTTGATGGCCTTGGCATTGGGCAGATTGGGCGATGGCCTGATAGGCAATTCATAAGGAGATTCATGGGTGTAATGAGCCAATGAGATCACCTGGATATCAGCCTGAAGACCTCCTTCGAGCCATCCCTCCCCATTGATCATCACAGCGTATTCCCCAATGGTCATACCGTAGACCAGAGGTATGGGTGTCATCCCCAAAAACCCCGTGAGTCCCGGCTCCATGACCGGGCCGTCCACGTAGTGGGCATTCGGATTGGGCCTGTCCAGAATAATTACCGGGATGTTCTCGGCCGCGCAGGCTTCCATGACCAATTGCAGGGTTGCGATGTAAGTATAAAAGCGCACTCCCACATCCTGAATATCAAAGAGCATAAGATCCAGGCCTTCGAGTTGAGAAGAAGAGGGTTTTTTCTGGCTGCCGTAAAGGGAAATAATGGGCAGGCCGGTCTTTTGGTCTGTACCGTCTTCAATAGTTTCACCTGCATCGGCCATCCCTCTGAAACCGTGTTCCGGGGCAAAGACCCGCACTACATCAATCCCAGAACTCAGAAGAGAATCTACCAAATGGGTAAAGCTTTTTTCACCTGATTCTTCATTCTTGAAGATTACGCTGGTCTGATTGGCAACTACTCCTACCTTTTTGTTTTGCAGCAGAGGCAGATAGGCGGCCGTCCGATTGGCAGCTATTACGATCTCAACCTGCTTCTCTGAGACGCTTTGACCATTTATAATTTCTGTTGATTGCAGGTCTTTCTGCGCCCTGCTGCCGCAGCCGGCCAGTATCAAAAACCATAAGAATAATGTATTTTTGAAAACGGAAAAAAAGGTCATCGATTGAACTTAGAATTATTTATAGCTAAACGCCTGATCTTAGGTAAGGATCATAAAATTAGCATTTCCGCCCCAATAATAAAAATAGCGATCGCTGCCATAGCTCTTGGGATCATCATGATGCTGGTAGCCATAGCAACCGGACTTGGACTGCAGCAAAAGATCAGGGAAAAGGTGGCTGCTTTCAATGGCCATATCCAGATATTTAATTACGACAATAACCTTTCCGATGTCTCGGTGACACCGGTTTCAACCCAACAGGAATTCTATCCTCAATTCAATTCAGTAGACAATATTGCCCATATACAGGCAGTAGCCACCAAAGGGGGTATCATCCGCACCGAAGAAACCTTTGAAGGAATTATCGCCAAAGGAGTAGGGCGCGATTACAGATGGTCGCTATTAGACGAATACCTGGTGGAAGGGCGTATGCCGGATTATAGCGGCGACCTCAATTCAGAGGTCCTCATTTCACGCTTACTCGCATCAAGGCTTGGACTGACTCTAGGCGATACATTCTTCACTTTTTTTCTGAAGGATGACGATCCTTCCAAAACACCTAATCAGCGACGATTTGAGATTGTAGGCATATATGACAGTGGTTTTGAGGAGATCGATGGTTTATATCTCTTTGCTGATATTCGCCATATACAGCGCATGAACAAATGGACCGATGAGCAGGTCGGGAATTTTGAAGTCTTTCTTCAGGATTTTGAACAGATGGAAGAGAAGAACCGGGAGATTTATGGAAAGACGGCATCGGAGCTTGACACCCAGACATTGAGGGAAAAATACTATCAGATCTTTGAATGGATAGATCTTTTCGACTTCAATATCGCCATCATCATCGGGATCATGATCATCGTGGGTGGGATCAATATGATCACAGCTCTATTGGTATTGATCCTGGAGCGAACGCCCATGATCGGCATTCTTAAAGCCCTGGGCAGCCAGGGCCGTAGTATCAGGAGGATTTTTATTTACAATGCGGCTTACCTGATCGTTATAGGACTCTTTTGGGGAAATATAATCGGCCTGGGATTACTCTGGGTTCAGGACCGTTACCGGCTTTTTAAATTTCCCAATCCACAGGAGTACTACATAGAATACATACCGGTACATATTAGTGCATGGCACATAGTCCTTTTAAATTTCGGAGTATTTGCCCTTTGCGTTCTTATGCTGTTGATCCCGTCGCACATCATTGATCGAATCAGCCCGGTAAGAGCTATAAAATTCGAATAATCTCCATGGCACTTTGGCGGTCTGAAATGTGGATTTAAATAGATCCTAACTTCTTTTTAAACGGACTAATCCTATCTTTGCAGCACATGAAATACGCAGAGAATATTTTAGAGACCATTGGGCATACGCCGTTGGTTAAAATGAATAAACTGACTGCCGAACTCCCCTGTTTAGTACTCGCAAAATACGAGACATTCAACCCCGGGAATTCGGTCAAGGACCGAATGGCGCTTCAGATGGTCGAAGATGCCGAAGCCGAGGGTAAAATCAAACCTGGGGGCACCATTATAGAGGGTACATCCGGCAATACAGGAATGGGCCTGGCCCTGGCTGCTGTGATCAAAGGCTATAAAATGATCTGTGTGATCAACGACAAGCAGTCTAAGGAAAAAATAGATATTCTCAAGGCCATGGGCAGTGAAGTGCATGTTTGCCCTACTGACGTGGCCCCGGACGACCCGAGGAGTTACTATTCCACTGCCAGGCGGCTGTCTGAAGAGATCCCCAATTCCTGGTATGTCAATCAGTATGACAACCCTTCCAATACCAAGGCTCACTTTCTCACTACGGGCCCTGAGATATGGGAGCAAACGGAGGGCAAGGTCACTCATTTTGTGGTGGGAGTAGGTACCGGCGGAACCATTTCCGGAGTGGGCAAGTACCTGAAATCGAAAAATCCAAATATCAAGGTTTGGGGCGTGGATACCTATGGCTCTGTATTTAAAAAATACCACGAGACGGGGATTTTTGATCCGGATGAGATCTATCCCTACGTAACCGAAGGTATTGGAGAGGATATCCTCCCTGAAAATGTAGATTTTAGCATTATCGATGGTTTTACCAAGGTTACGGACCAGGATGCCGCCGTTTATACCAGGCGACTGGCCAGGGAAGAGGGTATGTTCCTCGGCAATTCTGCCGGCGCCGCCATTAAAGGAGTCTTGCAGCTGAAAGAACATTTTGTCCCTGAAGACGTAGTGGTGGTACTCTATCACGACCACGGCAGCAGGTATGTAGGCAAGGTCTTCAATGACGAATGGATGAAGCAACAGGGTTTTATGTAATCAATTCCAATGATCAATACGATTCAATTTTCAAAAGTTCTGATCCTCCTATTTCTCTCTACGGGCCTGATACAGGCTCAAAATGTGGACAGGATCGAAAAAAAGATCATCAAAACGGTAGAAGATCAGAATGATGAAGCCATTGATTTTCTTGAAAAAGTTGTCAATATCAACAGCGGCACCCTTAATCTTGAAGGTGTTCGCCAGGTAGGTGATGTCTTCGCGGCAGCCTTTGAGGACATTGGCTTTCAAAGCCGATGGGCAGACATGCCCGAGGAGATGAACAGGGCAGGCCACCTGATCGCCGAGATACCTGGCAACAAAGGAAAACGCCTGCTTTTGATCGGTCACCTGGATACGGTTTTTGAAGAGGATAGTCCTTTCCAGAAATTTGAGCGAATTAATGACAGTATCGCCAGGGCACCCGGGGGAAATGATATGAAGGGGGGCAATGTTATTATTCTCTACGCACTAAAGGCACTACAGGAACATAAGCTTCTCAATAATGCACAGATCATTGTAGTTTTTACAGGAGATGAAGAGAGTACAGGTAAGCCTCTGGAGATAAGCAGGAAGGATTTGATAGACGCCGCTAAAAAGAGCGATATAGCCCTTGGTTTTGAAACATCCACGGGTTTTAATTACGCCACGGTAGCCCGCAGGGGAGCATCCGGCTGGGAACTGGAGGTAGAAGGGAAACGCGCTCATTCCTCGGGCATCTTCAGTGAGCGGGTAGGTGCAGGGGCTATTTTTGAGATGTCCAGGATACTGTACCGTTTTTACGAAGAACTCTCTGCCGAGGAATTACTGACATTTAACCCGGGCCTGGTTATGGGCGGCACCTTTATGAGCTATGATGAGTTGAGCTCCAAGGGTGAGGTTTTTGGCAAGACCAATGTAGTGGCCCAGGAAGCCCTTGTTAAAGGCGGGTTGCGCTTTATAACCGAAGAACAAAAAGAAAATGCGAGGACACGGATGAGAGAGATAGTGGCAGATCATCTGCCGCAGACTTCAGCATCTATCAGTTTTACGGACAGCTATCCGGCCATGCCTCCTACAGACGGGAATCTACAACTCCTCAAAGAATTCAACCAGGTAAGCCTGGATCTCGCACAGGGTGAGGTAAAGGCGTACGACCCGGGCAGAAGAGGAGCGGCAGACACTTCTTTTGTGGCCGGCTATGTAGATTGCCTGGACGGGTTGGGAACCATGGGTTCAGGTGCCCATACCCCGGAAGAGACCGTTAATCTGAAAACCGTGGAAGATCTGACTAAAAGAGCTGCTTTGTTCATTTATCGATTAATACAGGAATAATCATGCTGAGTCTGCAATCCGGTGATCAGGTTGTAAAGATTGAAGGTGGTGAGTTGGTCAGCTACTGTGCAGAAGGCTATGAATATATCCATCAGAAAGGCGATCCGGGCTGGCGTAATTCTGATATTGAGATGTTTCCCATTATCGGCCCAACGGCTAAAGCAGGCTTTCGGGTGCATGTGCCCAGGGGGAATGCTATTATGGACCAGCACGGTCTGCTTCGGGAAATGGACTATGAGATCATAGATAGCTCGGACAGCGAAGCACGGTTTAAAAAGCATTATACGCGGGGCCAGGTACTCTTAAATTCAAAATTTCCTGAAAAATCCACGGCCCAGAGATTGATCTGGCCATTTGAATTTGAGTTTGAGAAACACTTTCTGTTATCGGACAGCGGACTGCAAATTCAGTTCAGGGTCTCTGGTGAAAGAGATATGCCTTTTATGATCGGCTATCACCCCGCCTTTAAGCTACGGACCAGGGATGCACACATTCAAACTGCCGATAGATCCTATACTTTACAAGAGATTATGGAGG
>JBPEXP010000134.1:0-1764 GCA_052031475.1 Flavobacteriaceae bacterium
TAGTTCCGCTGGCAGGCTCGGCCTGCACTCCTGTACCTTCAACGGCAAATGACCAGGTATGGTTGGCACCAAACTGATGGCCCAGCTCATGGGCGACAAAATCGATATCAAAAATATCCCCTTCGGGCGCCGATCCTGAAGAGAAAGCACTCCCTTTCATACCAGATTGACAAACAGCTCCGATAAAACCGGCATTTCCGTTGTTTACGTCATTCTGAAAAAGATGGCCCACATCATAATTGGCATCGCCAATGACACTATCCAGGGTATTTTGTACTTCTGTGTTGAGGTTGCTGCCATACGGGTCTGTATCCGGATTGGCAAAGATGACGGCGTCATTATTGGCGATGAGTTCAAGCGTAACTCCAAGATCAGTCTCAAAGACCTCATTTACCCTGGTTATTGTGGCATTAATGGCAGCCAGGGCCTGACTGACAGACCCCCCGTGGTATTGGGTGTATTCGCCTGTAGCAGAAACCGCTATACGATACTTCCTTAATATCATATCATCTACCAGCTTGGCCGTGGATGCCCCGGATTTACTTTCCAGGGCTGCTTGGGTATCACAAATAAAACCCGCCTTGGAGGCGAGTTCGGTACTTTTCTGATACACTATATAGGTATCCCCGTCCCTGCTCCGGTCCATAAAAGTATTCACGCCCTTATCGGCATGAACAATCATCGTTTGTACCCCTTTGCTTGAAACGCTGATCCGGATTCGGTCGCCCTTCCCATCCTGACTGTAGCCTTTGTAAGAGCGGATCTGCGGGTACCTGGCGGTAAGCTCCGGGGCCATGACCGATGCTTCCCTTACTTGGTAAGCTACCAGTTGTCCCCTGGCATCGGGAAAATAAACCGTTTTGGTATTGGAGGTATTGTTTAACTGGCCGATGGTGGCATCAAAAGAAGCCCTGTCCAGCGAGTAAAACTGGGCGCTTTTGCGATCTAATTGCTCCAGATGAGCGGGCATTTTGGCATCAGCTTGGGTCTTCTGTTTCCAATAGCCATCCTGGGCAAAACTGCAAAAGCTTCCTGTTAATATGGTAATTGATAAAACAAGGTGTAATTTTGTTTTCATCATAGCAATTTCAAAAGCTTAAATGTAAGATTTTTATTCTATTATTTGAGTGATTACAGTTCAAAGCATTTCCAATTACGATAAAAAGCAATTTACGGCCATTACCATAGGGACCTTTGATGGCGTCCATATTGGGCACCGCGAGATTTTAGAGCGCCTGATCAAAAATGCCAAAAAATTAGAGCTGAGTTCTACCGTGCTCACCTTCTTTCCCCACCCCCGCATGGTGCTTCAAAAAGATTCTGATTTAAAGCTGCTGAACACTCTGGAAGAAAAGCAGCAGATCCTCGAGTCTATGGGACTGGACTACCTGATCGTTCATCCCTTTACCAGGCAGTTTTCGAGGTTGACGGCCACAGAATTCGTCCGGGATATCCTGGTCAATAAACTAAAAGCCAAGAAGATCGTCATAGGATATGATCACCGCTTTGGCCGCAACCGCAATGCCAACATCAATGACCTGATCGCATTTGGCAGCACCCTCGATTTTGAAGTAGAAGAGATCCCGGCCCAGCTGGTAGACGATGTGTCTGTAAGTTCTACGAAGATCCGGAAGGCGCTGGAAACAGGAGATGTAAAGACTGCCAATAGCTACCTGGGTTATCATTATATGCTCACCGGAGTGGTTAAAAAAGGGAAGGGATTGGGTAAGCAGATCGATTTTCCCACGGCCAACCTCCATATTG
>JBPEXP010000135.1:0-8007 GCA_052031475.1 Flavobacteriaceae bacterium
TGCACGAATAGAGCCGGTAGGCAACAAGGCAAATAGCGTATCAATTCTCAACAAAGCGGCAGACAGATCTTGTTTGTTCCCGGAATAAAATTGGCCTTTCATGTTGAAATTCCGGATGTAATGACCAGATTTGGGCATTTCAATGGTCATGTCCGCAATACCAAAATCAAATTGAATATCGGGGATTTGTTCTTCAAAACTTCCCCGGGCGTGGCCTCTTAGATATAACCGGCCTTTTTTTAGATGGTCAATGCCTTCATTGGTAAGGAACAGGCGGGTAAATGCCAGGTTTTTATCCTGAGCCTGAAATTCCACATCCACATTTCCGGCGTTGGCAAACCCTATTTCACCATTTAAATCGAAGAGTGCATTCTTGAATTCAAGATTACCTTTATTTATTTTCAGACTGTGATTTCCCAAATGGTAATTGAACTCAATATCTGCAAGTAGGGATTCATCTTCAATTTCTGCATTGGTATTAAGGGCCAGGTGTTGGATATGAAGAGCGGACTCCATTTTCACTTCAACAGAATCCCGGATGTATTTAAACTGAGCTTCAGTTTCATCAATGGTAAACGTCTGGACCTGGTTGATGGGCTTCATTTCGATCAGAAATGCCATATGGGATAGATCGATTTCATCTATATCCAGATATATTTTCTGGGCATTTTTTTCCTGTTCCTCAGTGGTGGTTGTTTGATTTGATTTTTGTTTTTCAGGTGAACCACTCAACTTTTTTTTGGCTGTGCTTTTAATGGAATCATTCTTGGGCGTCAATTTCACAGAATCCGTGCTTTTGGACCCTTCCTGAGGGCTTTGATCAGTCGGTTGTTGAATGGCCTTGGTTAAATTGTAGATCCCAAGAGTGTCCTGGATTAAGTGGATATGTCCATTGAGCGCACTGATCTCTGTGATTTCCAATTCTGATTGAAGGAGTTTGATGATATCAAAAGAAACATTCAGCTTTTCGATCTGAATGATAGTATCGTTGTGGTGTTCTCCTTCTTGTTTTTTAGTTTCAAAAAGCTGAACCTCGCGGAGCTCTAGGGCAATTTTGGGAAAATGAACCAATGGGTCAATAGTGACATCATCCACCATGATCTCTCCTAGCACATAGGAATTTGCCTCAAGTAACAGATCCTTCGTAAACCGGTCCTTGTTTGCGTAGAAATAGATGCAAGCCCCTACTACCAGCACCACAAAACCCAACAGGGTGAATAAGAGTATGCGCAGTACTTTTTTTGAAATTTTCAAACCGGATTGGATTGGGTCGTTTAAAAATAGTGAAATTAACCTGTCATAAAAGTCCCGACTGCAAGCTCATGTAGTTAATCTAAGTTATCTTGAAAGTGCGGGGAGGAGGGGTTTATCCCCGCTCAAAGTTTAAAAAATGAATGAATCATCGTGACAAATATAATTAGCCAAAGCACCTTAATTTTCCCTAACCAGAAGTAATAATATTTTAAAATATGATTGGTATTAGAATTAACTTTGAATAGAAAATACCCATTCTATGAATAGAGGAATCTTAGTCTTAACCATGTGGTTATGCGGAACTCTGGCAGCCTATTCCCAGTCATGGGAGGATCCCGAGATTAGCAAATGGATCCAATCACTGAAAAAAGATCCCAGGGGTCCCTATAAGGATATTCGCTGGTTCTGTACTGACGGAAGTATTCGCCAGCCCAGAGATCCCTGTCCGGAGGAGATTGGTCCCGGCGTTCAGCATGCCCGTTATAAAGATGAAGTAATCTCACTTATGAAGGCCAGGCACCTGTACTTCGGACAGATCCTGGCCTATACAGACCACAATGCCTTTTGGGACGCGGAGCAAAATCACGCAAGACTCAAACAATATCAGATTGAAAAATATCTTAAAAGTGTAGATGAGGGTTGGATTCTTCAAAAGGGTCAGTACTATCGAGGAGCTGTCCAGGCAGAGGACGAGGAAGCTTGGGGCATTGATTTTTACCATTGGTTATTGGCCAAGGACGAAGCCCTGTCGGCCAATTTTTTTCTTATCCGGCAGTCATTAAGAGATGTTCCACACAGCGGTGATGACGATGTCGCCCAGCTCATGCGCAGCCAGTCCAAGGTATTGTCCGATAGCTATGCGCCGTTTATGGAATTGCGGATCAAAATTCACGGCCAGCCAGAATCTAAAGACATCGGCCAGGTTGAAAGTTTTAGGAAACAACATCAAAACCAGTTATCAGATCTTCAAAAGAATCAGTTCAATGAACTGCTTAAAACCATGAAAAGATTTCACAAACCGGTGGAGCTAGCTTCTTTAAAGCGCTATTCGGCCGGTTTGACTGACCCGGAACTAAGAACGTCCATTGAACAGTTCGCATCCAATAAAGAACTGGAATCCGTTCCCTCAAAACTTGTGACAGAGGCTTCTGGACTACTCTGGCAGATCAGGGAAAATATATTGTCTGAAAAAAAAGCTTCCGCAAGATTACAACTGTTAGATGCTTCGGTAAAACTCGAAGAATTAATCTACCGTTACGCTGTAGAATGGGATCCATCTGATCTGAGATCATTGATGGAAAAGATCTGTTATTTGGGTATGGCTGCAGCCGGTGCAGGATTTGTTGAGAATTGGGAATGGGAGGAATTGGCTTCGGTGCTTACCAAATATGATATGGATGAAATTTCTCTTGGCCAGCTCAACGAATTTCTTCAAAGGGCCAGAAGCCAGGTAGAATGGAGTGCGGCGATGGTGCGGGCTCATTATGAAAAAGAGGTAGAAGATTATTCGGGCTTCGAACCGTTGGCAGCAGGTTTTATAGATGCCAAAATTCGGGGTTCCGTCGCTCTGCATTTGGGAATGAATGTCGCAGAATTGGGTGATTTTTTTGCCGTAGAATCTGCGATTACCAATCAGGTGCTCAACCTCAACAACCAAAGCAGCATTCGTGGATTAAATCCCGGATATGCCATGGGCGAATTAGTTGTTGTAAGTGAACTTGCTGAAAAACAGGAGGTAAGTGCAGATAAAATCTACGTTTTCATGAAACCGCCTTCAGACCTTAAACCAGTAGCTGGCATAGCCACTGTTTCCGAAGGTAACCTGGTTTCTCATGTTCAGTTGCTAGCTCGAAATCTGGGAATCCCAAACGCTGCTCTGTCGAGCGAGAACCTGAACCAACTTCGGAAGTATCAGGGACAGAAAATATTCTATGCTGTTTCAAATCATGGAAATGTGCTAATGAAACCTGCAGATCAGATGTCAGCGGCAGAAAGAGCTCTCTTCGCAAATAAAACACCAAGGAATGAAGGTGTGGAAATAGCAGTAGATCAGATAAATCTAAATATCCAAACCGTACTGGACATGCGTGCAGTATCGGCAGAAGATTCCGGCAAATTATGTGGGCCAAAAGCAGCCAATCTGGCTCAGCTAAAAAAAATGTTTCCGGATAATGTGGTGGAAGGACTCGTAATTCCCTTTGGTGTTTTTAAAAGCCATATGGATCAGTTAATGCCCGGTAAACAAATTTCCTACTGGTCTTTTCTCAATGAGATATTTCAGGAAGCAAATCGGATGAGGGCCAACGAGGTCCCCGAACAGCAGGTGGATGAATTTCAACTGAAGGAATTGAACGAACTGAGGCAGGCCATACAATCCATGCCCCTGGAAAATGCGTTTGTGCAAGACCTGCAAGACAGTTTCAAAAATGTATTTGGCGATGAACTCGGAAAGGTTCCTGTTTTTCTTCGAAGCGACACCAATATGGAGGATCTGAAAGATTTTACCGGCGCAGGTTTAAATCTTACCCTGTTCAATGTGCTGGACAGGGAAAAGATCATCAATGGCATTCGGTCGGTATGGGCTTCTCCATACACGGAACGCAGTTTTAAGTGGCGCCAGAAGTTTTTGCTGAATCCTGAAAATGTCTTCCCTTCCATCTTAGTCATCCCAAGTGTAAATGTAGATTATTCGGGAGTACTCATTACGAAGGGAATACTTTCCAACCAGGAGCAAGACCTTACTATCGCATTCAGCAGAGGGGCCGGAGGTGCCGTGGAAGGTCAGGCAGCCGAATCTTATCTGGTATATGCCAATGGCACCCGCATGCTTTTAGCTCCTTCACGTGAAATCAGCTACAATAGCTTACCTCCTACTGGCGGTACTGCGAAAAATTATGCAACCTTTGAAAATCCCATTCTAAATCAAAACAACATTAACCAGATCATAAAACTTGCTGACATCATAAGAGATCGGGTTCCTCGGGAAACCCATACGGATTACGACGGTGCCTATGATGTAGAATTAGGGTTCAAGGATGATAAGTTGTGGTTGTTCCAGATCCGACCCTTTGTTGAGAATAAAAAGGCCTTGAGTTCAGAGTATCTGGAATCCATCAGCCCAAAGAAAGACCTGCATAAAAAGATTGATATGACTAAATCCTTATGAAATGAACAAACTTCTGCTAACAGGCGTTACAATTTTTGTCATGGTATATTCGATGATTTCACCTTATCCGATTGATGGTTATGAAAGAACGGGCATCAAGCGGCTCAAGAGGCTTGAACGCATCAAAAGTGGCGAAATTACCACCAACACGCCTTTATTGCAAGGGGCCCTAAAATCCTGGGAGGACATTGAGTTGAATCTTATAACCAGAAAGGAAGACAGCCTAAACGGCTTCTTTATCACTGATGAGGGCTTACAAAAAGAGATTAACGGGCTTTTCAGAGGGCTGGACCGAAGTTACTCCTTGGCTATTTTGGATATCTCAAACCCGGATTCAACCCGTTACGCAGAGCGCAATGAAACCTTTGGCTACCAACCCGGCAGTGTGGGTAAACTGGCCGTATTAGTAGCCTTGTTTGATCAATTAGCCAAATTATATCCTGATTCCTTTGAGAAACGTATCCACTTATTAAAAAATAAGTCGGTACGCGCCGGTCAGTGGGGCCTCACTGATGAACACACCGTTCCTATTTATGATATTGAAAAAAACCAACTTGTAAAACGTCAGGTAATTGCTTCCGATGTGTTTTCACTTTTTGAATGGACAGACCATATGTTATCTGTTAGCAACAACGGTGCGGCAAGTATTGTCTGGCGTGAAGCCTTGTTAATGGCAGCTTTTGGAAATGCATACGATACCCTAACTCAGGAAAACTCAGACCGCTATTTTAAAGAAACGCCCAGAAAAGAGATCACAGATCTTGCCAATGATGTAGTGAATCTGCCTCTGAGAGAATTGGGTATTGGGCATGACGAATGGCGGTTGGGAAGCTTCTTTACAAGGGGAGCCAATAATTATGTGAGTGATAAGGGAGGAAGTATAGGAACGCCTCTCGGGCTTCTCAAATTTCTGGTGCAGCTGGAGCAGGGGCGTGTCATAGACGAGGCTACCAGCCTTGAAATGAAACGGTTAATGTATATGACTGACAGACGTATACGCTATGCACAGTCGCCCTCCCTAAAGGATGCAGCCGTTTATTTTAAATCGGGCAGTCTCTATAAATGCGACCGGACCAAGGACGAGAACTGTGGAAAATATATGGGGAATGTTTACAATTACATGAACTCCGTAATCATTGTGGAGCACCCCGACAATTGTCGCTATATGGTAGTTCTAATGACAAATGTGCTTCAAAAGAATTCAGCTTCGGATCATATGTACCTGGCTTCTTCTATAGACAGAATTGTCCGGAAATAAGTGGGTCTCAATTCAATTTTGCCAGAGCTTCCGATGCAAATGATTTTAGCTTGGGATCATCACTGTTGGCTAATTCCTTAAGTAGTGGGGCATAACGACTATCAGCCTGAATTTTGATGAGATAAAGAACTGCCAATTTCAGCTTGAGATCAGGTGTACCTAACAATAACTGAAAACATTCGTATTCCGTGGGAATCTTTTTGTTTACCTGTTGAAGGGCCTCTTCTGAAGACAAATCTGTAGCGGCCTCCTCGATGATCGGAAGGAGCCGCTGTTTAAGATTACCGGTTAGCAGGTTATCCAGAAAATCGATCGCCTTAGATCGAGCTTCCTCCTCTGAACTCTTTAATCTTTGGTATGCCAATAATATGTCCTGCAGCGGATATTTAAGTCCCAGCAGTCTAAAAATCCGTTCCAAACCTGAATCTAGACGCCTCTCAAGCAGTTCCAAGAGTGATGCCCTGGCTTCTTTTTCCTGATTAAATGTCTCCTGATCAGTTTTTCTTTTGTTGCGGTAGGAAATGATGATCTGAGTGTGCATGGCACTCATAGTCAGATGGTAAAGGTTACATTCCTCATAAATCTTACTGATCACTTTAAACCTATTAAATTTTATCTGAGGATGCTCCGCTCTGAGGTGAGTTAAGGCCTTTACAGATTCGAGCCGGATGCTAAGATCCACATCGTCAAATAAATCAAAAAGATATCGTACACATTTCTGAGAACCGAACCTGGCAATGACCATAGGGATAAATCGACATTGTTCGATAGGAATATTACGATCCTTCACCAGTTGAACCAAATATGGCAGTATCCCCGGTCCGTATTGAAGCAGTGCATCCGTACTGGCGGCTCTGAATCTTTTATCTTTTAGGAAACCAACCAAGGGTTCTACAAAAGAAGGATCCATACTCAAACCTGCGGCCTCTATAGCGGCATCCCTCAGAGCCGGGTCACCATGGCCTAGGGCTTGATCAATCTTTACATAATACTTGGTGATTCCGGCTATGCCTACAGCTTTTAACATCCATGGTTTAGCGGGCCCTGATTCTTGATTGAAGCGATTAGATAAACGCTCCTCCATGCGAAATTTCAATTTCAATCGCTCATTACCAACAGACTCTTTAACAAGCGATAGCAAGGCCATATCTGCGATCATCGCATCCGGATGATCCAAGAACTCTTCAAAAATATGAGTGGTATCATTTCTGGTGTGTAATAGGATATAATCCATAACAGACTCGCTAAGATCAGGATCGCCAATTTGCAATAGTGCATTCAGATTAGCCGGCATGGTATGGGTATCTAAAAAATAGAGATTTTTGATGGCCTCTCTTTTTACCTTAATCGACGGATGATCTAAAAGATTTCTTACGTCTGCGGCGAAACGCCTGTCACTTACTTCGCTGAGTTTGCTGAGCATAAACAATATTTGACCCTCGCTGCCTGTTTGAAAGACTTTTCGCATACCTTCAACTACAGGAAAACTTTTCAAAGCTTCTGTAGACGGCTCTTTAGATTGGTGTAGATCCTGTAAATTATCTCGAAAGGTTTTATAGTAACTAGACCTGACCCTGGATATCAAATAGGCCCAAAGTACAACCATAGCCAATACCAGCCAGGTAATTCGGACACTGCTCAGATCAAATCCTTTGATTAGAAATATAAGTACCAGACCAGCCAATCCTGTAGCGACACTGTCTACCACTACATCAATAAATGATTTGGTCTTATTTTTCAACTCGAAAGGAAGTGGAAGGGCTAATAGTTCAAAGGCGCTTTTATTTACAGACTGTTTAAGGATACCGTCCATCGCCTTAATAACAACAACTGCCGATAATTCTGGTACTATGAGGAAGAAAACACTACTAAACATCACCCCAAGTGGTAGTAGCAGCAATGAAAAACCAACACCCCAGATGCCCACGATCCGATGAGTAAGAAATAGCTGTACAGCCAGCGAGATGAGGTTAAAAGTTGAGAACCAGAATCCAAAGAATGAAGAAAGTTCGTCCGGATCTTCAATGGAAACCGAGGCGTAGTCGCTAAATAGATAGTCGACCAGCTTGGCCACCAGAACGCTTACGCCCACCAAAAGTGCCAGATTCGATAAATGGGAGGACTTTCGGATCAATCTCAGCGGGTTCTCGGCAGCGATCTGCTTTCTTTTAATCGATTTGAATTCATTCAACTGCGTTATATGTTCCCTCCAGATAATGTTCAATATGGGCAGAATACCTAAAAGAAGTACTACAGCAATGACAATCATGAATTCATTCCCGATAAGAGGTGCCAGAAGGGATGTCAGGTAGCCTCCCATGATACCGCC
>JBPEXP010000136.1:0-3362 GCA_052031475.1 Flavobacteriaceae bacterium
GCTTAACAATGATCACCTGGGTATGGTACGTCAGTGGCAGGAATTATTTTTTGAAAGCCGATATGCCTCCACGGTGATGACCAACCCGGATTTTGTAAAAATTGCCGAAGGATATCACATAGAGGCAAAGAGAGTGACCAAGAGAGATGAGCTGCAGCCTGCTGTTCAGGCCATGATCGCCTCAGACAAGCCATTCTTCCTCGAAGTCAAAGTAGAAAAAGAAGACAATGTATTCCCCATGATACCTTCAGGGGCCTCTGTATCAGATATCAGACTAAAATAGAAGCACCATGGAAAAGAAATGGTTTACCATATCGGTATATTCAGAAAACAATGTAGGATTGCTGAACCGGATTTCCGGAATCTTTCTCAAGAGGCATATCAATATAGAAAGTCTGAATGTATCTAAATCGGAGATCGAGCATGTTTCAAAATTCACGATTGTGGTGTTTACCACCGAAACATGGACGCAGAAGATCGTTGCCCAGATAGAGAAACAGATCGAGGTGATCAAAGCGTATTACCATACAGACGAGGAAACGATCTACCAGGAGTCGGCCATGTTCAAGATCGCATCGCATTTACTGTTTGACGAGCCGCAGATCCAGAACATCATTGCCGAGAGCAAGTCAAAGATCGTCACGGTATCCAGGGAATATTTTGTGCTGGCCAAAACCGGCCGAAGACATGAGATAGACGAAATGCACGATAACCTGGAACCATTTGGCATCATGCAGTTTGTGCGTTCTGGCCGCATCTCTGTGACCAAGGCCGAAATGCCTATTTCCAAGCTCCTGGAAGAATTTTATCAGAACTAAATCATCCAATTAAATATCAATTAACGAGAACACCAATGGCTAATTATTTCAATACGCTATCACTAAGAGATCAACTTGAACAATTGGGAAAGTGCCGCTTTATGGAGGCTTCCGAATTCGCTGATGGCGTAAATGCATTAAAAGGGAAAAAAATTGTAATCGTAGGTTGCGGGGCCCAGGGCCTGAACCAGGGCCTTAATATGAGAGACTCCGGCCTGGACATCAGCTACACCCTGCGAGATTCGGCCATTTCAGAAAAACGCGCGTCTTATGTCAATGCAACCGAAAATGGTTTTGATGTAGGTACCTATAAAGAATTGGTCCCCGATGCAGACCTGGTCATCAACCTGACCCCGGATAAACAGCATACCAGTGTGATCAGCGCCGTAATGCCGTTGATGAAAAAAGGAGCCACGCTTTCATATTCCCACGGCTTCAACATCGTAGAGGAAGGGATGCAGATCAGAAAAGACCTCACGGTAATCATGGTAGCCCCCAAATGTCCAGGATCTGAAGTCAGGGAGGAATACAAGCGGGGGTTTGGCGTGCCAACTCTGATTGCTGTTCACCCGGATAACGACCCTGAAGGAAAAGGACTGGAACAGGCCAAGGCCTACGCAGTAGCTACCGGCGGACACAGAGCCGGCGTTCTGGAATCTTCCTTTGTGGCCGAAGTAAAATCTGATCTGATGGGAGAGCAGACCATTCTATGCGGCCTGCTTCAAACGGGTTCCATTCTATGCTTTGACAAGATGATAGAAAAAGGCATAGATCCGGCCTTTGCTTCCAAGCTCATACAGTATGGCTGGGAGACCGTCACTGAAGGATTAAAGTACGGCGGGATCACCAATATGATGGACAGGCTCTCCAATCCAGCCAAGCTGAAAGCCTTTGAGCTTTCGGAAAAAATGAAGGATATCATGAGACCCTTGTTCCATAAGCATATGGACGATATTATGAGTGGACATTTCTCCAAGACCATGATGGAAGACTGGGCCAATGACGATAAAAATCTGCTTACCTGGCGTGCGGCCACGGCCGATACAGCCTTTGAGCAAACGCCTGCCGGGGATATGGAAATTAGCGAACAGGCCTATTATGATCACGGTGTCTTGATGGTGGCCTTTGTAAGAGCCGGTGTTGAACTGGCCTATGAGTCGATGACAGACTCAGGGATCATCGGAGAATCGGCCTACTACGAGTCGCTGCACGAGACCCCGCTTATTGCCAATACCATTGCCCGGAAAAAGCTTTTTGAAATGAACAGGGTTATCTCAGATACGGCAGAATACGGCTGTTATCTTTTTGACCATGCCTGTAAACCACTGCTTACGGATTTTATGAAGAAGATAGACACGGATGTCATCGGAAAGCATTTTGGAGCAGACAAAGACCTGGGAGTGGATAATGCCAAACTGATCGAGGTGAACAAGAAGATCAGGAACCACCCCATTGAAGTTATTGGTGCCCGTTTAAGGGAGTCAATGACTGCTATGAAGCCTATTGTATAGGGCGAACAAAATCTATTAAATCAGCTGCCATGGAAACCACGGTTCAAATCATACCCGAAGAGTTCCGAATTACAAAGCCATTACATCGAAATACCTATTTGATCAATGGCAATCTCCTCAAGTGGGATGGAGATCAATCTGAGGTGTACTCAACCATCAGCAGTACGGAAGCATATGCTCCTACCTTGCTTGGATCTGTGCCCAATATGGGTGAGAAGGAGGCCCTTGAGGCCCTGGATGCCGCGGTAGATGCCTATGGACAGGGCCAGGGGAAGTGGCCTACCATGCGCGTTCGTGACCGCATTGCCTGCATGGAAAAGTTTGTGCGCATTATGGAGACCAAGAGGGCGGAAGTGGTGCAGTTGCTCATGTGGGAGATTGGCAAATCCAAACCAGATTCTGAAAAGGAGTTTGACCGTACGGTAGAATATATCTACGACACTATTGAGGATTATAAACAATTAGACCGGGATTCGGCCAAGTTTGAAAAACAAGACGGCGTTTATGCCCATATCAGACGCGGACCGCTAGGGGTAGTACTCTGCCTGGGCCCTTATAACTATCCTCTTAACGAGACTTTTACCTTGCTCATACCCGCCATTATCATGGGTAATACGGCCATTTTTAAGCCAGCCAAACACGGGGTTTTACTGATTACCCCCTTGATAGAAGCTTTTCAAAAGAGTTTTCCCAAGGGCGTAGTGAACATACTTTTCGGCAGGGGAAGGGCTATTGCCGGACCTATTATGAAGACAGGCAAAGTGGATGTGCTGGCCCTGATCGGGCACAGCTCCTCAGCCAACGCCCTTCAGAATCAACATCCCAAGAGCAACAGGCTAAGGCTGGTATTGGGCCTGGAGGCCAAGAACCCGGCCATTATCCTGCCGGATGCCAATCTGGACCTGGCCATAGATGAATGCATATCGGGCACCCTGAGTTATAACGGACAGCGATGTACAGCTTTGAAAGTCATTTATGTTCACCGCGACATTGCCGATGAATTCAATAAAAAATTCTCGGCCCGGGTAGACCA
>JBPEXP010000137.1:0-7197 GCA_052031475.1 Flavobacteriaceae bacterium
ATTCCATATTCCATGGATAACAGGAGAGGAATGGCCGGAATGGAGCATCAAATCAACTTTGAAATAATCAATCAGGATCCCAATGCGTCCCTTGTTTTGGTGGATGCCGTCACTGACAAGACATTATTTGAGCTCACAGACGGTGCGGTTATCAACAAAGGAATCCTTGGGGATAAGTTCTTTGGTATTATCTACCATACGTCACATAGACCCGGTGAGGTAAAATTTACCTTAACAGGGCCGTTAAACCATCAAAAGACTGAAGGTTCGAACCCGCCTTATTCCCTATTCGGTGATATAGGAACCAATGTACAGGGAAGAAAATTACCGGTTGGAAATTACAGCATTGCTGTCCAACCTAAAAACGGGGCAATAATGACACTGCAATTTAGTGTTGTCCGGCAAAATCCAGCCATTACAGCGTTCTTTCTGGTTAACGCAGATACCGATATCGATTTGTTTCAGATTACCGATGGTTCTGAGATCCATTCGGATCAGCTCCTTACCGGGAATCTAAACATTCGCGCCGCCACAGGCAGTGAGGTAGAAAGTGTAAGGCTAATGCTCACAGGACCGGTCACTCATAGCAGGACGGAGAATGTTTCACCTTATGCTCTTTACGGCGATATATCCGGAAATTATTTACCAGGATCTTTTCCTCCGGGTGCCTATACTCTGTGGGCGATACCTTATTCGGGAAATAATTTAAAAGGAACGGAAGGACCCACAGTTTCAATTAATTTTACAATAATTGACCCTGTCAATGATAATCTACTACTGCGGTTGTACCCCAATCCTGCGGTAACGGAAATTCAGGTTGACCTAAAAAATTCTGATTCTTCTGTTGAAATATTTGCAATTAGGGTACACGATATGCAAGGTAGATTAGTTAGATCTTATTCGACCCGTGAAATAAGTAATGGTACAGACATTAAAATACCAACGGCAACTATGCCAGCGGGAGTTTATTACATAACGGTCTTCGGGAATCACGGAACGGTCCATAAAAAGACCTTTTTAGTCAATAAATAGGACGATTTGGAAATTGGAGATTGGAGCTTGAAACTTGAAAATAGATATTTTCTTGATCAACAAATCAACAAATCAACAAATCAACAATAAACTAACTCTTCTCTAATATTTTCTTCGGTTTTTCTTCCTTATTCAAATTTCCAGGGAAGACCAAAGACGAACTCGAATAGGTGGTGCCAAAGGTCACAGCTGCAGAATATACCTGGCTGATGGCATCGAGCAACATTTCATCGGATAATTCTCTTAAAGGATGGGTATATACAGACCAGACGATCTCGTCACTAAGAGCGTATTTGACATCCAGGGCTGTATGAAAGTTCGCTACAAGGGCATTGAGCAATTGTTCCTCTTCCAGCTTTTCTCTTTCCACAATGGGTGAAATGATGCGCATCCTGTTGGCATTTTCGTCAAAGATACAGATGAGCAATTTTTCCCTGTACATGAATTGGAAGGCATTACCGGTATTCTGCAAAGTATCTGAAACCTCTGATATCAGAGTTTTTAAGCGATCACCATCCATTTGCTGAGCTTGAATATTCAGGCTGATAAACAGAAAGAAAACCAGTATGTAGCCAAGCTTGGGCATAACGGACATTTAGTTGTTGGTCGGTCTGTGCAAGATTTATTTACAGGACTGACTATTCTTTCATATTGTGGAAGACATTCTGGACATCGTCGTCCTCTTCAATCTTTTCCAGCAGTTTTTCCACTTCTTCCATCTCCTCTTCACTTAATTCCTTGGTTACCTGTGGAATCCTGTCGAAGCCGGACGATAAAATTTCTATCTCCCTGGACTCGAGTTCTTTCTGAATGGCACCGAAACTTTCAAAAGGAGCGTAAATGTGAATGCCCTCGTCATCCTGGAAAACCTCTTCGGCACCAAAATCGATCATATCCAGTTCCAGCTCTTCAGGATCGACTCCTTCAGCGGCAATACAAAAGTTACAACTGTGATCAAACATGAATTCCACAGAACCCGAGGTTCCCAGGCTGCCGTTGCTCTTATTAAAATAACTGCGGATATTGGCAACTGTCCGGGTATTATTATCCGTGGCTGTCTCAATCAGTATCGCGATTCCGTGGGGTCCGTATCCTTCAAAAAGTACTTCCTTATAATCTCCCTGGGATTTATCGCTGGCTCTTTTGATGGCCCGCTCAATATTGTCCTTGGGCATATTGACCGACTTGGCATTCTGGATCACAGCGCGTAATCTGGAATTGGATGCAGGATCAGGTCCGCCCTCCTTAACGGCTATGACGATATCTTTTCCTATCCTGGTAAACGCCTTAGACATGGCTGCCCAGCGCTTTAATTTCCTGGTTTTTCTGAATTCAAAAGCTCTGCCCATAGGTCTTTAATTGTCGCGCAAAATTAGCAAAATCCCTAGTAGATTAGATTCCTCGAGGCTGAGGTATTCAACCGATAATATCTTCTACCACACGGGCTAGCCTGAAATCGAGTGCGGTAAGTCCACCGGCATCATGGGTGCTGAATCGGATATGAAGTCGATTATATACATTGTTCCACTCCGGGTGGTGATTCTCAACTTCACATTCCATCGCAATATGTGTCATGGCCGCGAAAGCCTGCTTAAAATTTTCAAAAACAAAGGATTTTTCAATACCATCTTCCTTCAATTCCCATCCGGCCAGGCTGGAGAGATTGTCCTGAACGGCGGCTTCACTTAATTTTTCCATCTTCTAAATAGTTTTTTCAAAATTAGGAAAATGGCAGTTAGGAAATCGGGTAATTGTTAAGCAGGTTTAGTTCATCACGTGGTGATCTATGATGTCCTGAAATCCAAACCGCAGATTCTTTGGCAGCTTATTGTTTTTAGGAAGCACGGCCAAATATCTTTCTTCGTTGGTCGTGTACACATTCTTGTAAATGGGGTTGAAAGTCCCAATGCGTTCTATGACCTCCTTTACAAAATCATCATGATGAACGAGATCCTCACTACCCAGGTGATATATACCCGTTCTATTCCGGTTGATCAGGTAGTGGATTTGTTGTGTAAGCCTGTCGTCATTGGTTACGTTGACTACCAGGTTTGGAAAGACCTCTATAGCTTCGTTATCCCAGATGGCAGACTTCATTTCGCGGATCCTGGGTGATGTATTGCCAAAAACCATAGGTACTCTCAAAATGGCACTTTTTGATTTTGGAAGTCTTAGTAGCATATTCTCAATCTTGATTTTCAGCCTGCCATAAATACTTTCCGATAGAGTTTTGTCGTATTCGTAGGAAGGAAATTTACTGTAGGCATCAAATACATTAGCCGATGATAGAAAATATAAGCGGCAAGGGTGTTTGTTCACATATTCAGCCAGATGCTGATGCGCCTGTATTTGAGCTGAAAAGTCGCCGCGAAGAGCCGAAACGATTACCTGAGGTTTTAGTTGTTCCAACAAGCGAACCACATCATCTTCACGCATGTCGTATTTAAAGAACTGCTGATTGTCTTCATAACTTCGGCGAGCATTACAGTAAGTACCGTAAGTATCAAAATAATTGCAGAGTTCTTTATATAAGGCATTACCGATAAATCCGCTTCCCCCGAGTATTAAGACCTTCTTTTTATCCGTCATCTAAAAAATCGATAAGCCTGTTTTTGTTGTTAGGTACTCAAGGGCCATCATGCCTAATTTGGAATTACCTTTTTCATTAAGCCCTGGCGACCAAACCGTTACACAGAATTCGTTGGGTAGAAGAGCAACGATTCCGCCACCAACCCCGCTTTTGCCTGGCAGGCCAACTTCGAAAGCAAATTCGCCGGCCTCATCATAAAATCCACATGTCAGCATAATTGCATTGATCCGTTTTATTTGAGTGACCGATAAATATTCATTTTCCTTTAAGCAACGCCCGTGATTCATGAACAAATAAAAAAGTTGTGAAAGTTGTCTGCAGGACATCGCAATAGAACATTTATGAAAATACAAATCGAGAACGGTGTCTACTTCATTTTCCAGGTTTCCATAACTTTTTAAAAGATGGGCTGCTGCGTAATTTTTAAAACCCGTGATCTTCTCGGAATGCGCCACATTTTTATCATACGAGATAGAATGATCGCCGGCTATCTGCCTTATATATTCCAGCAGCTCATTTTTAGGATCAGATAATTCACTGATAAGCATGTCGCATATAACCAGTGCACCCGCATTGATCAGCGGGTTTCTGGGAATACCGTTTTCCATTTCCAGTAGAGAAAGATGGTTAAATGGGTCGCCCGAAGGTTCTACACCTACACGATCCCAAATGGATTCACCTTTAAGAGAAATAGCCATTGAGAGCCCCAGTACCTTGGAGATACTCTGTATTGAAAACAATTCCTGATAATCTCCGGATCCGTATTCCCGCTTATTCGCATCAATAAGATGAATTCCAAATTTGGATCTATCCACTTTAGCCAATTCGGGAATATAATCAGCTACCTTTCCCTTAGGCTCGATACCTTGGGTAATATCTACGATTTGATCAAGAATTTGTTGAAAGTCTCTCATTCACTTTTGTAAAACGGCAGCTTCACAACCGTTGCCGGAATGCTATTTTTTCTAATTTGAATATGAATTTTGCTACCGGGATCAGCAAAGACCACAGGGACATATCCCAGACCGATGCCTTTGCCCAGAGAAGGTGACATGGTACCTGAGGTAACCACCCCTATTTTCTTTCCATTGCCATCTACTATATCGTAGTCTTTTCTCGGGATTCCACGATCGTCAAGCTCAAAGGCTATCAATTTGCGCTCCGGGCCTCGCTCTTTTTCCCGGGCCAGCGCCTCACTATTGACAAAATCTTTGGTGAATTTGGTGATCCATCCAAGTCCGGCTTCAAAAGGCGAGGTGCTGTCATCAATATCGTTTCCATAGAGGCAATAGCCCATTTCCAGACGCAGTGTATCCCTCGCTGCCAATCCGATGGGCTTGATACCGAAATCAGCTCCGGCTTCGAGAACTTTGTCCCATATCTGCTGAACCTCATCATTCTTACAATAGATCTCAAAACCGCCTGAACCGGTATATCCGGTTGCAGAGATAATAACATGATCAATACCGGCAAAATCGGCTACCACAAAGTGATAAAACTTTATTTCTGACAGGTCTACAGAAGAAAGGCTTTGCATGGCTTCCACAGCCTTGGGTCCCTGGATGGCCAAGAGCGAATAGTTATCGGATATATTGCGCATTTGTGCACCGAAATCCTGATTGTGTCGGGTTATATGTTCCCAGTCTTTTTCAATATTACTGGCATTTACCACCAAAAGATAGGTCTCTTCCTTTACCCGGTATACAATGAGGTCATCTACGATCCCTCCTGTTTCATTGGGCATACAGCTATATTGAGCCCTTCCAACGCTTAGTTTGGAGGCATCATTTGAACAAACTTTCTGGACAAGATCCAGGGCAGCTGGCCCTTCAATTAAAAATTCACCCATATGCGATACATCAAACACCCCCAGGTGGTTTCTTACGGTCTCATGTTCAATGTTGACCCCTTCATAAGAAACAGGCATCAGATATCCTGCAAAGGGTACCATCTTGGCACCAAGTGCTTTGTGCGTGGCCGTTAAGGCGGTATTCTTCATTCTCCGGAATTTAGCTGGGCAAATTTATTGAAAATTAACGGACGGCAGATGGGGCAATACAGTTGTTTGCGTTAATCTTCCGTTAAGTGCTCATCGGAGCCTGATCAACTGAGAAGAAAAGATTTCAGATCTTCATAATTACGTACCTCCACAGACACTTTTTCTTTGTTTACAATGGCCTCAATCTGCGGTGGCAATTTAAGATTGATGCCGAGTGTCTTTTCCACAGTGTCACGGAATTTAACCGGATGTGCGGTTTCTAGAAAGAGGCCGTAATTCCCTGGTTTGTCCTTCAGAAATTTTTTCAACCCTAGATATCCCACTGCGCCGTGCGGATCACAAATGTAGCCGCTCTGATCATAGACATCTTTAATGGCCTTCCTGGTCTCATCATCTGTAAATGAATAAGAGGTAAGATCCCTGGCAAGTCTGTTGTAATCACCGTCGTACAACTCTAATATCCGGACAAAATTACTCGGGTCGCCAACGTCCATAGCGTTGGAAATAGTTGGCCTCGATTTTTTTGCCATGTACTGACCACTTTCCAGATATCTGGGTACCGTATCGTTTATATTGGTAGCGGCGATGAAATGAGCAACCGGCAAACCCAACTTTTTGGCAACCATGGCCGCGCAGAGATTCCCAAAATTGCCGCTCGGAACGGAGAAAACAATCTGGCGGTGTTGATTCATTAATTGCCTGTAAGCGAGGAAATAGTAAAATTGCTGAGGCAACCAACGGGCCACGTTAATGGAGTTGGCTGAAGTGAGTTGTCTTTTTACAGTTATTTCTTTATCCAGAAAAGCCGTCTTTACCATGTGCTGGCAATCGTCAAAACTTCCGGCCACTTCCAAGGCCCGGATATTACCTCCTAGTGTGGTTAGCTGCTTTTCCTGGATCTTACTGACCTTATCGCTGGGATAGAGAATAACTACCTGGACTCCTTCAACACCCAGAAATCCATCAGCCACGGCACCACCCGTATCACCGGATGTTGCCACAAGAACAGTGATCTCCCTCTTTTCGCTAGAGGAGAAATATCCCAGGCAACGCGCCATAAATCTGGCCCCTACATCTTTGAATGCCATCGTAGGGCCGTGAAACAACTCGAGGGTCCCGATGCTATCGGAAATAGGTACTACCGGAAAATCAAATTGAAGAACATCCTCTACAAGTTCCTTCAAATCTTTGTACGGAATATCCTCTTCCGCGAATTGCCGAATGACTTCCGTAGCGATCTCTGCCTCAGAATACAAATCGAGTTCTTTATAGAACGACTCAGAAAGAGGAGTGATGGATCTGGGAAAATACAAACCACGGTCAGGTGCAATCCCGCGAATGACGGCTTCTTTAAAGCCGACCTCCGGTGATTCTCCATTCAAACTGTAGTATTTCATCTTTTTCGGCTATTCAACCACTCTTATTCCGTCCGGGTTGATCCTGGAAACGTGTATATCGAATTCAATATCCAACGGACCATAGGATTCTTTCATGGCATGGGCAATCAATCCGGCTGTTTCTTCCCCCTGGCTGAGAGCAAAAATTGATGGCCCCGAACCTGAAATACCACAGCCCA
>JBPEXP010000138.1:0-2113 GCA_052031475.1 Flavobacteriaceae bacterium
CGCTAATTCAGGAATCTGAAGCCCTGGACTACAAAGACCTGATGGATGGATATGAAAGCCTGACACGAGAATTTCCCATGCCTGAGTACCAAATATCCATTGTACATGGCAAGATGAAATCCGAAGACAAGGATTATGAGATGCAGCGATTTGTGAATGGCCAAACGCAGATCATGGTGGCCACCACCGTAATCGAGGTGGGCGTTAATATACCTAATGCCTCGGTGATGATCATAGAAAGCGCAGAGCGTTTTGGCCTGAGCCAGCTTCACCAGCTGAGAGGTCGCGTGGGCCGTGGTGCAGACCAGAGCTACTGTATTCTCCTGAGTGGGGACAAGCTTACAAGTGATGCCCGGACAAGACTGGAGACCATGGTCCAAACATCGGATGGCTTCGAGATCGCCGAAGTAGATCTTAAGCTGCGTGGACCGGGTGATCTTATGGGGACCCAGCAAAGCGGTCTGCTCAATTTAAAGATCGCCGACATTGTCAAGGACCATAATATTCTGGTAACCGCCAGGCAATTCGCCCAACAGATCCTGAAAAAGGACCCCAGGCTGGAGGCTGAAGCAAATAAAGTCCTGGCACAAACCTATGCCAGGCTGATGAGGCAGAAAGATATCTGGACCTATATCAGTTAAAACAAAGAAAGGCCGGTTTTTAAACACGGCCTCTCCCTTATAAAATGAGTGACAAATTTCTAATTGATACTCTCCCCGTTCTCTGCTTTCGCGAGGTTGGCTGCAACGCGATCCTTGTTGATCTGTGCAGGTGCATTGTCATGGGCAAGTTTTAAATACTTCACCGTATTCTTGTGGTCTCCTTTGGCAGAATATCCTCTCGCAAGACCGTAATTTACGGGCCAGGCACCTTTGTGTTGTTTGGCATTCCACTCAAACACCTTCATAGCACCTTCCACATCACCCTGGGCGATCAGCTGCCTGCCATAGCCGTGTACCTGGAATACGGTACCCATTGGTAGGGCCTCGTCCATCAGGGCTTTGGCTTCAGCGGTCTTACCCTGCTTAGCCAGGATCTGCGATTTGATGCTCAGATTATTAAAATTTTTCTCGCTGAAAAACATGCCTTCGATAGCGGCATCCACCCATCCGAGTGCTTCATCCAGGTCTCCGTCATTATTAAGCGCGTAATTGGCCGCCTGCTCCCATGATTGACGGCTGAACCCGGGAACATCCTGCAATTTCTGCCTGATGTCTGCCAATACTACGTCGGTTACGCCCACTTCTACTTTAAAAGGAATTTGCTTTTTTTCCCAGTTGAGGGAGGCAACCGCCGAATTTGCATCCACATCGGTAAATAAATAAGTAAGCAATTCCATATGTGGAATCTCTTTAGTTTCCACATCTACCCGAAGTGCATCTTCGGCAGGATCATAGAAGTAACTACCCCATGCCCCGTGATTCTTTGAAAAAATAATGGTCGCCTTGTCATCTTCGTGAATGACCATGTGCAAGCCGTACTTACCGGCCGCCAGAGGCTGGCCTTCAATAGTTACATCATCCGTAAATTTGATGACGGTGTTTTCGTTGGCCCCGGCCCTCCAGGGCGATTCTTCGGCGGTACCAAAGCCGAGGTTGTTCATTCCGTAAGGAACCAGCGATCCCCAGATCTCACGATCGTTAACGCTGGGCCTTGAATAGATAATGGTAATGTCACTGATCCCAAGTCTTTGAGAGACTTTAGCCATCTGGCTACCCCTTGGAAGGTCTAGTTGTGCGATGCCCTTGGTACAGAACATCATGGCCCCCAACAGGATAACCGGCAGGGCCTTTTTGTACAGTTGATTCATGATTGCGTTTTTAATTGTTTAACAACGTGTTAGTTCCTTGTAAGGTATTGATATCTAGTGTGTCAATTCGTTACCGGAATGTTAAACTGAAGCGGGCATTTGTTAAACTGGAAGATACTTTTCATATGCAATCAAAGTGAAGCCCCAAAAATGAGCTTCAGACCCCTCTGCTCTGAATCTGCCACACTATTGACTTAATACACTGTTTTTTAGTATATTAAGAGATAATTGTTCGAGTTGAACATCGTAATTTAAAGGAGCTTCAAAAGGCGTTCAAAAGCCTGTATTTTATACATTTGTAAG
>JBPEXP010000139.1:0-3294 GCA_052031475.1 Flavobacteriaceae bacterium
AGGGCATCAGATACCTTCAGGAAGAACGATGTAGAACTTAATGTGCTGCAGGAATACTTCCTTACCATCGGGATGGCTAAAGTTTCAACCTCTGCTTACGAGGCCTATGACATGGGTATCCTTCAGCAGGGGAAAGATGTGGTAGTTGTTAACAAAGACCGGCAAATTGCTACCGCTAAAGCCTATGCAAGGTTATTGGCAGAAAGAGGCTACACCCAGCCAATCCCACGAACCGATGTAAAAGTATTGGGTAAACAAGCCCTGGGAATGTTCCTGGTTGGTACGGATAGTATGGAAGCAGGACATTATATCAGTGAACACGATAAGAAGATAGCCAATAAACTGGCCTACGTTATGGCCGGGGGCGACTTGTCTGAGGCGTCAATGGTTTCAGAGCAATACCTACTGGACCTGGAGCGCGAGGCCTTCTTATCGCTCTGTACTGAGCGCAAAACATTAGAACGGATTCAGCATATGCTAAAGACCGGTAAACCCTTAAGAAATTAATACCATGAGAACTGCATATATAGTAAAAGCATATCGTACCGCAGTGGGCAAAGCGCCCAGGGGGCTGTTTCGTTTTAAACGCCCGGACGACCTGGCTGCCGAGACCATCGAGTACATGATGAAGGAAATACCAGAACTGGAAAAAGAACGTATTGATGACGTAATTGTTGGCAACGCCATGCCCGAGGCAGAACAGGGGTTAAATATGGCCCGCCTTATATCACTAATGGGCCTGCACATTGAAGACGTTCCAGGAGTTACTGTAAACCGATATTGTGCATCAGGAATTGAAACTATTGGTATCGCAACTGCAAAAATCCAATCCGGAATGGCCGATTGTATTATTGCCGGAGGTGCCGAGAGTATGAGTTACATCCCCATGGGCGGATATAAACCTACCCCGGATTATGAAACTGCACAGGCCGGACATGAAGATTACTATTGGGGAATGGGTCTAACGGCAGAAGCTGTCGCAAACCAATTCAAGGTTTCCCGGGAAGACCAGGACCAATTCGCCTATAATTCGCACATGAAGGCCCTGAAAGCACAGGAAGAAGGGCGTTTTCAAGAACAAATTGTCCCCATTGAAGTAGAGCACACCTTTGTTAATAAACAGGATAAAAAGGAAACTAAAAATTACACGGTAAACAAAGACGAGGGCCCAAGAGCAGACACTTCATTGGAAGTATTGGCAAAATTGAGACCCGTATTCGCAGCCGGAGGTTCCGTTACCGCGGGTAATTCATCCCAAATGAGTGATGGGGCGGCCTTTGTACTGGTAATGAGCGAGGAAATGGTGAAGGAGCTGAATTTAGAACCCATCGCAAGATTGGTGAGCTATGCAGCTGCCGGTGTTGAACCCAGGATTATGGGTATTGGGCCGGTGAAGGCAATTCCAAAAGCCTTGAAACAAGCGGGGCTTAAACAGGATGATGTGGAACTGATTGAACTCAACGAGGCATTCGCATCCCAATCGCTGGCAGTGATCAGGGAATTAGGCCTCAACGATGAGATCGTAAATGTGAATGGTGGTGCAATTGCCCTTGGACACCCTTTAGGTTGTACCGGAGCCAAACTCTCAGTGCAACTTTTCGACGAGATGCGTCGGCGTGATATGAAGGGAAAACACGGCATGGTAACCATGTGCGTGGGCACAGGCCAGGGAGCAGCCGGGATATACGAATTTTTAAATTAAAGAATAGATATAGTTATAGTTATGAGTACAGAAACCATTAATAAAGATATTCTTCGAGGAGGCGAATTTCTGATTAAAGAAACTAAAGCCGATGATGTTTTTACCCTGGAAGACCTCAACGAGGAACAGCGTATGATGCGCGACAGTACCAAGGAATTCACAGACCGTGAACTCTGGGCGCATTGGGAACGCTTTGAGAGCCACGATTATGCTTACACTGCCGAGTGCATGCGTAAAGCAGGTGAATTGGGCTTTTTAAGTATTGCCGTACCGGAAGCTTACGGTGGTATGGGTATGGGATTTGTCTCTACCATGCTGGTCTGCGATTATATCTCGGGAGCAACCGGTTCTTTCAGTACAGCATTTGGAGCACATACCGGGATAGGCACTATGCCCATTACTTTGTACGGTACAGAAGAACAGAAGAAAAAGTACGTACCAAAACTGGCTACAGGTGAATGGTTCGGGGCCTATTGCCTAACTGAGCCCGGAGCAGGGTCTGATGCCAATTCAGGGAAAACCAAGGCTGTTTTGTCGGACGATGGTAAATACTATACTATCTCTGGCCAGAAAATGTGGATCTCCAATGCAGGGTTTTGTGATCTTTTCATTGTATTCGCGCGAATAGAGGACGACAAATATATCACCGGGTTCATTGTAGAAAACGACCCGGAAAACGGCATAACCCTCGGTGAAGAGGAGAAAAAACTCGGAATACACTCCTCCTCTACAAGGCAAGTGTTTTTCAGTAATACCAAAGTACCTGTAGAGAATATGCTGGCCGAACGTGGTGAAGGTTTTAAGATCGCCATGAACGCCTTAAACGTGGGAAGGATAAAGTTGGCGGCAGCTTGCCTCGAAGCCCAGCGCAGGGTAATCACCGAATCGGTTAAATATGCCAACGAGCGCATCCAGTTTAAAACCCCGATCGTCAATTTTGGTGCCATAAAGGCTAAAATAGCCGACATGGCCACGAATGCGTACGCGGGGGAAGCTGCCTGTTATAGGGCTGCCAAAAATATAGAGGACAGGATCGCGATCAGAGAGTCTGAAGGCAATTCACACCAGGAAGCAGAATTGAAAGGTGTGGAAGAATATGCCATCGAGTGTTCTATATTGAAAGTAGCAGTTTCGGAAGATGTGCAAAACACGGCAGATATGGGCATCCAGATTTTCGGTGGAATGGGATTCAGTGCAGAAGCCCCCGTTGAAAAGGCCTGGAGGGATGCCAGGATAGCACGTATCTATGAAGGCACCAACGAGATTAACCGTATGCTGGCCGTAGGAATGCTGGTTAAAAAAGCGATGAAAGGTCACCTGGATTTGCTTGGTCCTGCTAAGGCAGTAGCTGATGAATTGATGGGTATCCCATCTTTCGACACTCCTGACTACAGTGATTTACTGGCAGAAGAGAAAGAAATGGTCGTTAAGCTGAAAAAAGTATTCCTGATGATCGCGGGAAGCGCAGTTCAAAAATTTGGTGAAAACCTGGAAGAACACCAGCAAGTACTCATGGCTGTGGCCGACATTCTTATCGAGATTTATATGGCCGAATCAGCGGTGTTGCGCGCAGAGAAGAGTGCCAGGGCCAA
>JBPEXP010000014.1:0-3259 GCA_052031475.1 Flavobacteriaceae bacterium
TTCCTGGCCAGTTTTAGTTTTCGTTCATATAGCCATCCATTTTGTCCGTAGGGCTCGTACTTTAATCCCACCCGGACAGCCCAGAAGAACAACTGTTTCTTAATTCCGCTCAGGTCTGCGCCCTTGGCCATAATTTTATCGAATACCTTCTCCAAAAGCCTGGGAACAGCAGTCATTACATGGGGTGCAGTCTCTTTGAGATTTTCACTGATAGTTTCTAAGGACTCTGCGAAGTAGATGGCCACAGAACGGTACTGGTACAGGTACATCAGCATTCTCTCATAAATATGGCAGACGGGCAAAAAACTCAATGCCCTTACCTTCCCATCCGCGATGGGTAGTCTCTCGGAACTCTCCAGGGCATTGCTAACAATATTGTCATGTGTGAGCATAACCCCCTTGGGCCTGCCCGTTGTGCCAGACGTATAAATAAGTGTGGCCAGGTCATGGGGTTTCACCTCACTCATTATTTTTTCCACTTCTTCCTGGTTGGAATAATCTTCTCCAGCCTTTAGTACTTCTTTCCAGCTCTTGCAGTCCTGCAGGTCATCAAAGGAATAAACACCTTGTAATGAGGGTACCTGTTTCTCTATGGCCTTAACCTTGTCAAAGACTTCACGACAGGATACAAAACAATATTTTGATTCGGAATGATTGAGTACATAGGCGTACTCCTCGTCCGAAATGGTCGGATAGATCGGTACATTTTGGGCACCAATCTGTAAAACACCAATATCGACTATATTCCACTCGGTCCTGTTGGTCATGGAGATGATGGCCACCTTATCATTGGGTCCAACACCCATTCTCAGAAGGGCCCTGCTGATCTTATTTGCCTGGTCTATATATTGTTGGGTGGAAGTTTCTACCCATTCTCCATTGTATTTGGTTACAAGTGCGTTGGGTAGATTGCCCTTTGCCAGTTGATAATACGGGAAATCAAAGAGCCTGGTAATATTCTGCATACTAAGTATCTAAATGGTAATCGCAAAATAAGAAAAGGCGGCGGTATTAGAAAATCCCCGCAAAAATATAATCCCTAGCCCTGACCGGATTCCTGCAGCTGATTCTGATGCTTCTCTACCCATTTCCTGGCATTTACAAAGGCCTTGATCCAAGGAGAAATTTCGTCCTCCCTGTCTGCCGGATAATAAGCCCAGTTCCATGGGAATACAGAACGCTCTATATGAGGCATGGTAACCAGGTGTCTGCCGCTGGGATCGCAGAGCATGGCCGTATTAAAATCACTTCCGTTAGGATGGGCCGGGTAGCCGTCATATCCGTATTTGGCTACTATGTGGTAGGCTTCTTCCTTGTATGGGAGTTTAAACTTACCCTCCCCGTTCGAGATCCATACGCCTAATGTGCTGCCCGCCAATCCGGACAGCATGACCGAATTGTTCTCCTGAATGCGGACCGATGTGAAAGCACTTTCGTGCTTGCCCGAATCATTGTATGTGAGCTTACCGTGTTGCTCGTGTTCAGGGTAGATCAGGTCTAGTTCCATGAATAACTGGCAGCCATTGCAAATACCTATGGACAGTGTATCCGGCCGTTCAAAGAATTGCTTTAAAGCCTTCTGTGCGCGTTCATTGTATTTAAAGGCGCCTGCCCATCCTTTGGCGCTTCCCAGGACATCCGAATTTGAAAAACCTCCTACAGCACCAATGAATTGAATGTCTTCCAGTGTTTCCCTGCCGCTGATCAGGTCTGTCATATGAACGTCTTTCACCTCAAAGCCTGCCAGGTACATGGCATGCGCCATTTCCCTTTCCGAATTGCTACCCTTTTCACGAATGATAGCTGCTTTGGGTTTCTCAGCCGGATTTGGAGGTAGCTTGCCGTCAAATCCTGATGGGAATTTGAATCTTAAGGGTTGCAGCTTGTAATTTTTAAACCGCGCCTCGGCCAGCTCAACCGCGGTTTGTTTTCTGTCTAACAGATAGGAGGTCCGGTACCACTGGTCACGTAGTTCACTGACATCATAGCTCAGCTGATCCTCGTGATTTTTAATCGCAAGACGTCCGTTTTCAGTGACCTTGCCAAGACGATGGAATTTCACACCCGCGCGGCTCAGTTCTCCCTCCAATTGATCACTGGAAGCCTGAACGACGATCCCGTTATTCTCCTGGAACAATACTTTCACAGTGTCCTTTTCATCCAGTCCGCTCAGATCAGCCTCCATTCCAATTCCCGGATGGGCAAAACACATTTCCAGCAAGGTGGTGATCAACCCGCCACTGCCGATATCATGCCCGGCCGCTATATGACCCTGCTTAATCTGATCCTGTATCACATTAAAAACTGTGACGAAATACGAAGCACTTTTGATGTCAGGTGGCTGGCTTCCTACCCTGTTGAGCACCTGGCCCAGGGAAGAACCACCCAGTTGGGGCCGGTCAGATGATAGGCTTATATAGTAGATGTCACCGGCACCTGCCTGTAGCACAGGTTCCACCACCTTCTTGATATCCGAGCAATGTCCTGCTGCAGAAACGATTACAGTACCCGGAGCTATGACCTCATCATCTTTATATTTCTGTTTCATAGACAAGCTGTCCTTGCCCGTTGGCACGTTGATGCCCAATTCTATGGCAAAATCTGAAAGAGCCCTTACCGCTTCGTACAACCTGGCATCCTCCCCCGGGTTTTTACAGGGCCACATCCAGTTAGCCGAAAGAGATACGGAACTAAGGCCTTTTTCAAGAGGAGCCCAGATGATATTGGTTAGTGCTTCTGCTACGCTGTTCCTGCTGGCTGCGCCGGGATCAATAAGTCCGGATACTGGCGAATGGCCTATTGCCGTTGCAATCCCGGAAACTCCCTCGAAATCCAGGGCCATCACCCCACAGTTATTTAAAGGTAGTTGCAAGGGTCCTGCACACTGTTGTTTAGCCACCAAACCGCCCACACATCGATCTACCTTATTGGTGAGCCAGTCTTTGCAGGCTACGGCCTCCAGTTGCAGTACGGCCTTAAGATAGCTATCTATTTTAGTAAATGAATATTCAATCGTCTGATAGGAAACTTCCAGGGCCTGGTCATTCATTATTGTCTTGGGCGAGCTGCCAAACATATCTGACAATTCGAGGTCCATGGGTCGAATACCTTTTTTTTCTGAAACAAAGGCAAATCTCCCGTCTCCGCTCACTTCACCCACTTCATACATGGGTGCCCGTTCGCGTTCTGCCACGTTGCGAAGCAGGTCTATATGATCCTTGCCCATGACCAATCCCATTCTTTCCTGGGATTCATTGCC
>JBPEXP010000140.1:0-6392 GCA_052031475.1 Flavobacteriaceae bacterium
GAGGCCCCGTTCTCTATGTCTATCTGCAGCACGTTGCCCGGACTCAGGCTGGCGCCAAGCAGATTTTGATCGTCCGAACCGCTATTATTAAATGCGCTGAGATTCACAGAATTCCCATTGGCAATGCTTAGCGTGTTCCCGTTTAGCGATAAGTTCTGTATCTCATTATTCGAATCCGAATCCCCGTCGGCAGCAATGGCTGCTGTATTGGCTGCTATATCGTTTACCAAGGGGCTATCGTCGTAGAAGGCCCCGCCGTTATCCGTGATCGCATTGTTGGCAGCCCCGCTTACGATATCGGCACCGGTAATAAAACCGGCATCATTGAGAAAGTCGCCTAGCGTTACCTGATTGTAATCTATTTCTGCATCCGTTACCGTATTATCCCTCAATTCCTCGCTGCCCACGGAATCCGGAGCCAGTTTTTCTTCGGTTATGGAGTTGTTCTGAATGTCTATGCCGCTGATGCTGAAATCGGTGATATTCTGTCCCCGTATCTCGCCCACTTCAAAATTGTAATTTTCGCCGTCCTCGGTAATCACTATGGTAGGGGCTGTGTTCACAATGGCATCGGCAGTTAAGGATAGTCCCAATGCCTCACAAAGATTCAGCCAACTGGTCCCGTCGTAGAAATGAACGCAGTCTACATCCGTATTGTACACCAGGGCGCCGGGCAGGGGGTTGAGCCCGTTCATCTGCTGGGTATTGATCCTGGTAATGACAAAGACCCTGGAGCTGCTTTCCAACTCCAGCACCGAAGTGGGATCAATATTTTGAGGGTTGTCTCCTATCTTGATTTGGCCGATCAGCAGATTGCAAAAACAAAGGCCAAACAGGGTCATCAGGAATTTCATCTTCAGAAGTGTAAATTAATTGCTCGTTATCAGGTCTGTTGTTCACCAATCTGCAATCTAAATAGATGGAATTCACCACTTTCAGTATGCCTATGGGATGAGGGTTCTTCTTGGAGGAACCAGACTAACAAAAATAAGACTATATCGATATTAGACGAACTTTCCGGCCTTAAATACAAGAATCTGGGGTAAACAGACGACGTAAAAGAAGCCGGTATGTAAAATATGGGAAATTACTGCAAATTTCGTTCAGAGAAATGGACGCATAATCTGGGCAAATCATCCAAATTAACATAAGTTTAATGGAAGTAAATTTTTTTATCAGCCTCAGAACCCATTTCTTTATATGCGGAGCAGCTATTGAATTTTATGAAAAAGACTATTCTTATTGTGTGTTGCGCCCTGTTTACCTGGATGGGTTTTTCCCAGGGTGACGATCGGGTCATCCTAAGGGGTAAAGTCCTCTACCGCAACAGCAATGTACCTAATGAAAATGTCATCAATACCACCTCAGAAAGGGCTACCATCACCAATGACAACGGCGAATTTGCGATCCGTGTAAAATTGGATGACGAGTTGGTATTCACCTCTGTCAATTACCAGATCGAGCTTGTAAAGATCACCCAGGAGATCCTCGACAGAAACCGACTGGTGGTGGAGGTTAATGAGAAGGTGACCGAACTGGATGAGGTGGTCATCAGCCCTGAGAACCAGCAGAAATTCCTGGAATTGCAGAATGAGGAATTCAAACAATTTGAATACGAGACGGACCAAACGGCCGAGGTGGTCAATATCGCCAGGGACCCTAAACTCTCAAGCCTGCAGGATGGTTTGAATTTCGTCAATATTTTTAAAGCCCTGTTCCTGTCGAGACAGAACAACGAAGCAGACAAAGAGCCTTTGAAGCTGAGCGAGGTGCTCAGACAGATTTATGAGGATGAATTTTTTACCAATGATCTGAAGATACCTGCTGACAAGATCGATGATTTTCTCCTTTTTTGCGACACCCAATTGCCTCCTCAATCCCTGTTGAAGAGAGATAATGAATTTCAACTCATCGACTTTTTGGTCACCCAGAGTGAAGTTTATTTAGAGCAACTAAATGCCCAGAAATAGTGTCCTGTTGCTTTTTGCCCTTTTTATATGTTGCTCGGCACGGGCCCAAAATCTCTTTTCTGAACGTCTGGAAGGCCGGGTAGTAAGCGATGATAAGGGCATAGCCGACGTGCACGTGATGAATACGAGTCGCAGCAGGGCTACCATCACCAATGAAAACGGTTATTTTGCCATCAGTGCCGGATTGGGCGATACCATCATTTTTTCGGCAGTTCAATACAAGAAGAAATCCCTGGTGGTAAATACGGATATGCTGGAGAGTGGCCTGGTAAGTGTGCCGCTCGAAGAGTTTGTCAATGAACTGGATGAAGTAATCCTTCGGCCTTATGACCTCTCCGGCGATTTGTCACGGGATATGGGCCAGTTAAATACAGGCCGGATCGTGACGGCTTCCACCCTGGGATTACCCAACGCCTACGTAAAACCCATCAGCCAGGCGGAACGTCTGAAATTTGAAGCAGTAACGGGAGCAGGCCTCATCCCCCTGAACCCAATTTTAAATACGCTTACAGGCCGACTCAAGTATCTGAATAAGCGTATTGCCACAGAGAAGAAATATGCCCGGACAGACCGGGTCAGGGAATTTTATCCGGATTCACTTTTTGTGAGAGAGCTAAAAATTCCGGCCGCCAAAATTGATGATTTTATGTATTACTGCGAGGTGGATGCAGACTTCGGCAATGTTGTTGATACCCACGACCGTCTAAAAATCTGGGAATTCCTGAAAAGAAAAAGTATTCCATACAGAAAGTACAATGATCTGGAATAGCCTCTGGCACATAAATTGCTCTGCAATCTACAGAAAGAATTAATTGAGAATCAGTATGAAACGGAGAAAAGAATTTCCACAGTTTAAATGGGCTTACATCATCGGGTTAATCCTCATCATGGCCGTAACGGTTGCAGCTTCCCATAAGTTCTATGTTAGTGTCACCCACCTGGAGTTTTCAGACAAGGACCAGATGTTTCAGATGACCACCAGGATCTTTATCGATGACCTGGAGGCGGTCCTTAATGCGCGATACGAGGTAGACGCCAATCTGACAGAAAAACATGAAATACCTGATGCTGATTCACTGATCGTCAAATATCTTAAATCAAAGATCGATATAAGTATCAACGGGGAGCCTAAACAGCTCAATTATCTGGGTAAAAAGTATCAGGATGACGTGGTGGTCTGTTACCTGGAGATTCCCTCCTCAGCCAAAAATGACCTACGCAGCGTGGAGATCAGGAATGAAGTGTTGACTGAAATGTTTGATGAGCAGCAGAATGTGGTCCACCTTAAGATTGGGGACATTAAGAAAAGCTTTATCCTGGTCAGGGAAAATAATAAAGGAATGTTAAACTTATAAGGCCTCCAGGCTGGTTTTGACTGAAAAATCCTATTTTCGGGCACCAAAATTTTGAAGGAATGCATAAGTTCAGATTCTTACTTACCCCAATCCTCATGGTCTTTTCCCTGGCACTGCTGGGTCAGCAGGAAAAAACGGCTGAAAAACAAAAGGGCCATGTCAATCAGAGTAAATTCCGCCAGATGTATCAGGAATTTGCCACTCCCAACTCCTATCGCTCTGCTTCAGGTACTCCGGGACCTCAATACTACCAGCAGCAGGCAGATTATCGGATGAACATCGAATTAGACGACAAGAACGCCCGCATTTACGGCGAAGAAACTATTACCTATCACAACAATTCACCAGATGCCCTCGAGTACCTGTGGGTGCAACTGGACCAGAACGTCCGTTCTAAAGAGAGCAAGTCGCCACTGCGCAACGGAAGCGGCGTATCTCTTGCTTATAAAACAGGTCAATTTGCCGGAGAATTCATGGGGCAGCCCTTTGACGGTGGATTCAACATAGAATACGTAAATGACGAAAACGGAAAACCACTGCCTTACACGATCAATCAAACCATGATGAGGATCGATCTGGCCAACGCACTTCAAAGCGGTTCAAAGATCTCATTCTCAATCAAATGGTGGTACAATATTCCCGATCATACGGTAGACAGGGCGCGCTCGGGCTATGAATATTTTCCGGAGGATGGCAACAGGGCCTATGTAATTGCCCAATTCTTTCCACGGATGGCTGTCTACAGCGATGTGGAAGGCTGGCAGAATCACCAGTTCTGGGGCAGCGGAGAGTTTGCCTTACCATTTGGCAACTACGAGGTGAATATCACAGTACCCGAAGATCACGTACTCGATGCCACCGGTGAGCTCATGAACCGCAAAGAGGTATTTAGCAAGGAAATGTTGAAGAGATTTGAGGAGGCTAAAAATACCTACGACCGTCCGGTCATGATCGTCACTGAAGCCGAAGCTGTACAAGCGGAAAAAGGCTTTGCGGAGAAAAAGAAAACCTGGAAATTCAGGGCTGATAATGTCCGAGATTTTGGATTCGCCACTTCCCGTAAATTTATCTGGGATATGATGGCCGTTAAGATCGGAGACAAGAATGTCATGGCTGTTTCGCTATATCCCAAGGAAGGAAATCCACTGTGGGAAGAATGGTCTACCCTGGCCGTAGCCAGCACCCTGAAAACGTATTCCAAGCATACTTTTGATTATCCGTATCACAAGGCGATATCTGTGCACGCCAAGAACCAGGGCATGGAATATCCCATGATCTGCTGGAATTACGGAAGGCCAGAAAAAGACGGCAGTTATTCAGACCGGGTAAAATTTGGTATGATCTCGGTCATTATACACGAGGTTGGCCATAACTTTTTTCCTATGATCGTTAATTCTGATGAAAGGCAGTGGGCATGGATGGATGAAGGCCTGGATACCTTTATGCAGTATTTGGCGGAGCAGGAATTTGGCAAGACCTACCCGGATGTCATCGCCCCTGATTCTAAATACCCTTCAAAGAGAGGAGAACCCTCCAAGATCATACCCTATATGAGCGGAGACCAGAGCGCTCTGGCCCCGATCATGTCGAACCCCGAAAATGTCTACAGCCTCGGACCCAATGCCTATGGGAAACCGGCTACGGCACTTAATATTCTCAGGGAGACTGTGATGGGCGAGGAACTGTTTGATCACGCGTTTAAGACCTATGCCCAGAGATGGAAATTTAAACATCCTACCCCGGAAGATTTTTTCAGGACCATGGAGGACGCATCGGCAGTAGATCTGGACTGGTTCTGGAGGAGCTGGTTCTATACCACAGATTACGTAGACATTGGTGTAAAAGGGGTTAAGAAGTATTATGTAAGCAACAGGCCGTCCAAAAAACTGGAAGAATACCTGGAAGCCAGGAATCTTACCCAGGCCGACCTGCCCCCATTTGTATTTCTTCTGGACGAAGAAGATGAGAATTTAGATCCTTCAATCATAGGAAAGGCGCCTTCTGAAACGTCTATTCCCTTAAAGGAATTCATGATGGATCACTTAAGCGAAGAGGAGCGTAGCCAAATACGAGAACCCAAATATTTTTACGAGGTGACCTTTGACAAACCCGGGGGCATCCCCATGCCTTTGATTGTTGAGTATACCTATGAGGATGGGTCTTCGGAACAGATCACTTATCCTCCTGAGATCTGGAGAAAAAATGACGAGGAGGTGCGCAAAGTCATTTCATCGGAAAAGGAGATCGTTGGAATTATGGTGGATCCGGAGGCCAAAACTGCAGACATAGATGTAAGCAATAACACCTGGCCGAAAAAGGAACAAAAGTCGGAATTTGACCAGTTCAAAGAGAATATAAAAGGCAAATAAAACGTTATATAAACAGGAAGCAGGGGTCCCGATAATTTATCGGGACTTACTGTTTTTAGCAGTATATTTGTGAGTATGCATAGCCTGGTGGTTTTATTTATTAGCGGAGCAGAAATATTCTTCATCATGTTTGTGGTGGTCATGGTTTTTGGAGCGGATAAAATACCCGGAATTGCCAAAAGCCTTGGCAAAGGCATGAGGCAATTGAGGGATGCCACAGACGATATCAAAAAAGAGATTCAGAAAAGCGCTGAAAAACAGGGAATCGATACCAGTTTCACTGAGGATATAAAAAGCGAATTTGACAAGGTTAAAAAGAATGTGGATGATGTGACCGGTACGATTAAAAGGAAATAGCGGGCCGCATGATCGAAAAAATACTGGTTTGGGATCAGGAGATATTCATCTATCTCAACAACCTTGGAATAGAACAATACGACACCTTCTGGTCTGTAGCCACCCAGATCAAAACCTGGACTCCCCTCTTCATTTTCTTCTTCGTTCTCATCCAGATGGCTTATCCCAAAAAAGAAGCCCTGCATCGCTCATTAACGGTTTTGCTGTTATTATTTACGGTACTCCTTCTTACAGATACGACCAAAGAATTCTTCGCAAGGCTGAGACCCAGTGACAGCGAGCATCTGAAGGACCTCATTCGCATCCTGAGTCCGGCAAAAGGCTATAGTTTTTTCTCGGGC
>JBPEXP010000141.1:0-8907 GCA_052031475.1 Flavobacteriaceae bacterium
AGCAATGAAGCCATCCAGCCGTGTATATGAATGATATCCGGCGACCAGTTCAGTTTTTTGACCGTCTCAACAACTCCTTTTGCGAAAAAGATCGCTCTCTCATCATTGTCCGGAAAAAGTGCACCATCTTCGTCAGTAAACGTGGCTTTTCTTTTAAAATACTCTTCATTGTCTATGAAATAAACCTGTATGCGTTCCCTTGGAATGGAGGCTACCTTGATGATCAAGGGCATATCCATATCATTGATAACCAGGTTCATCCCCGAAAGCCGTATTACCTCGTGAAGTTGATGCCTTCTTTCGTTGATATTGCCATAACGAGGCATAAAGATCCTGATCTGGCCCCCACGGCTGTTGACCATTCTCGGTGCTTCGTAAGACATTAAGGATACTTCGTTCTCGGGTAGGTAGGGCACTAATTCTGAAGATACAAACAATATCTTTTTACCATTCATATAAACTGAGTTTCGCTTCTAGCATAAACGTAGCCGCAAAATTACAAAATTTATGCAGAATACCAGTAATTATAGTAAGTTTGCACGCCCTTAGAAACAGATATGTGTGTATTTGAAACCGTAGAGGAAATACAGGCCGAGATCGGCCGGCTTAAAAATGCCGGAGGCGATATTGGATTGGTTCCTACCATGGGCGCTTTGCACAGGGGCCATGCTGAAATTATTCGCAGGGCAGCAAAGGAAAACAGCAGCGTTGTGGTGAGTATCTTTGTGAACCCCACCCAATTTAATGATGCTGAAGATCTGAAGAAATATCCCAGGACACTGGAAGAGGATCTGGCCCTATTGCGAAATATCAGTGAAGAAATATTGGTCTTCAATCCCGGTGTGGAGGAAATGTATCCGGATAGTGCTTCATCTAAAGAGTACAAGTTTAACGGCTTAGACCGGGTCATGGAAGGGCAGTACCGGCCTGGTCATTTTCAGGGTGTTGCTACTATTGTAGAAAAGCTGTTGACTTCCATAAATCCGGACAGGGCTTATTTTGGTGAAAAGGACTACCAGCAGCTTATGATAGTAAAAAGCCTGGTAAAGCAGAGGAATCTTCCGGTTGAAATTGTGCCTTGTTCAATTGTAAGGGAAGACCATGGTTTGGCATTGAGTTCGAGGAATTCCCGCCTGTCAAATCGTCTTAGAATGGAAGCCTCTTTTATCTACCAAGTGCTGAGAACTGCCAAAGCCCAATTTGGCATGAAAAGTGCTGGTAAAATAAGCGAATGGGCGAAAAAACAGTTTAAGGTACATCCGGATCTGGAACTCGAATATTTTATCATAGCAGATAGCGAGAAGCTGCGCCCCGTAATGAGAAAAAGTAAGAACAAAAAATACAGGGCTTTTGTTGCGGCATATGCAGAGGGGGTCCGCCTGATAGATAATATAGCCCTTAATTGATTAATTTTGTCAAATGCTAGTAGAAGTAGTTAAATCCAAGATACACCGTGTAAAGGTCACCGGAGCAGACCTGAACTATATAGGGAGTATCACTATTGATGAAGATCTGATGGATGCCGCCAATATCATACGAGGCGAAAAGGTTCAGATCGTCAACAATAATAATGGAGAACGCCTGGAAACCTATGTGATTCCGGGACCCAGAAACAGCGGAGAGCTCACTTTAAACGGCGCAGCGGCCAGAAAGGTCAATGTTGGCGACGTACTGATCATCATCTCCTACGCCACTATGGATATAGAAGAAGCGAAGTCTTTTAATCCGGCACTTGTATTTCCTAACGAGGAGAACAATATGTTAAACTGATTTTGAACAAAAAGTTCATCAAAATCTTAAAACTTATACTCCCAATAGCCTTGGGAGTTTTTTTGGTTTGGTACTCCTATACCATTACTTCCGAAGAGAATCGCCGTCAGATTATCCGATATGTTACCCAGGCAGATCTTTTCTGGGTGGGAATTTCCATTGTTATCGGAATCCTCAGCCATATATCTCGTGCTATCCGCTGGAATTACCTTTTAGAACCGCTCGGATACAGACCTAAAGTAGTAAACAATGTGTTGATCATCCTGATGGCCTATCTCACTAATCTGGGTATTCCAAGGTCTGGCGAGGTTTTGAGGGCCACCGCTTTGGCTACCTATGAAAATGTACCCTTCCAGAAGGGATTTGGCACCATAGTTACAGAAAGGGTCATTGACCTTTTGATGCTCTTATTGATCATCTTTATCGCCCTTATTGCGCAGACGGATATCATATTGGAATTCCTGCAGGCCAAAGGCATCGGCCTTACAGCCAGCTTATTGGTCATTGTAGCCGGAATTTTCGGGCTGGGCCTTCTTATGTGGTTTCTAAAACGTTCCTCATCCAAAATTGCCTTAAAACTCAAGAATTTCGTTAAAGGCTTGCTTGACGGTTTGCTCAGCGTATTTAAGATGAAGCGCAAATGGGCTTTTTTACTTCACACTCTTTTTATCTGGACCGCCTATATTGGCATGTTCTGGGTAATTAAATACACGGTGGAAGAAACCTCAGGACTAAGCCTGAGCGAGCTTTTGGTGGGCTTTATAGCCGGGGCTTTTGCCATGACCACAACCAACGGGGGAATCGGGCTATATCCTATTGCCGTGAGCAAATCCCTTGAAATCTTTGGGATCAGTGCCGTATCAGGAGATGCCTTTGGCTGGATCATGTGGATCTCACAGACTCTGATGGTCGTTGTATTTGGCGCAATATCTTTTCTGTTATTGCCGTTATGGAACAGAAACCCTTAATGGGTAACGCACCAAATACCACATCCATGAAAATTACATTCGCCTTCATTTGGGCCTTCCTTATTTGTTTTACGGGTCTTGCCCAGGTAAAACAGGAAATTTTTGAATCTTTCAAACTGCAAGAGCGCCGCGATGTCAAATACTACTTTCCGGAAGATTACAGTCCCGAAAAAAAATACCCCTTGGTAGTAGTTCTGGATGCAGAGTACCTTTTTGACCAGGTTGTTGCAGTTTCAAAATTCTACAGTGATTTTCAGGGAATGCCCCAGGCCATAGTGCTCGGTATTTACCAGGGCGAAAATGAATTGCGTTGGGATGATTGCGACTTTGAGGGAGACACCGGGCTGCCTACCGAAAAAGGTAAGCTCTTCTACGAGTTCCTGGGTATGGAGATCATACCATATTTAGAAACTTCATTTAATATAGCGCCCTTTAAGATGTTTGTCGGTTACGATATCACAGCCAATTTTGGCAACTACTATTTATTTAAAGAACAGTCTTATTTTGACGCTTATATCAGTATCTCCCCCCTGCTTGCCCCGGAGATGGAACAGCGCGTACCTGCCAGGCTAAGCGATCTGGACCAGAAGATCTTTTATCACCTGATCACAGAAGGTGAGGCCAGTGAGGAGTTGGAACAAGTGCGAGCCCTGGACAGAGGCATTAAAATGCTGGATAAGGAATCTTTGGTCTATTACTATGATGAATACCAGGAAGCCAACGAATCCTCGGTGGTGACATACGGACTGGGCAAGGCGTGGGACCGTACTTTTGAGATCTTTAAACCGATCAGTCCCAAAGAATACCGTCAAAAAATACTTACTTCGGATGAACCGGTCTTCCAGTATCTTGCTGATAAGTACAACACCATAGAGACCATGTTTGGATTTAAGAAACAGGTAGAGCTCAACGACATCATGGCCATCTATGCCGGTTGCAGAAAAAAAGACGATTATGAATCCCTTAAACCGCTCTCAGATCTCTGCAAGCAGGAATTTCCCAATACCATGCTGGGCTTTTATTTTGAAGGAGAGTATTATGAGGAATTGGGCGAACCCAAGAAAGCCTTGCGCACTTTTGAAAAGGCCTTCGGTATGGAAGAAATAGATTTCCTGACCAAGGAAATGGCTCTCGAAAAAATGGACGCCCTCAAAGCAGATTTTGGCTTCTAGCCTTTTTAAAAACTTTCATTGTTCTGATTCAAAGCCCTTTTTTTAAAGGGCTTTGTTTTCTTTTGATATTATCCATATCGGCAATATCTTTAAGGTCGCTGAACGAACACTTATGGTCAAGGTAAAATCGGCTTATTTTTGTCAGAATTGCGGTGCACAACACGCCAAATGGGTGGGTCAGTGCGTGGCTTGCAAGTCCTGGAATACCGTGGTCGAAGAAGTCATACAAAAAGACGAGCCGGCACCCTGGAAAAGCGAATCAAACGGAAGCAGAGGCAAATCTGCACCTAAGTCTCTCAAGGAGATCAGGGTTGAAAAGGAAACCAGGATCAACCTGAAAGACCAGGAGATGAACCGGGTGCTGGGAGGCGGACTGGTTCCGGGATCCCTCGTACTGGTTGGAGGAGAACCCGGTATCGGTAAGAGTACGCTCTTACTACAAGTTGTGCTCAATCTGGATATGCGGGTCCTGTATGTAAGTGGTGAAGAAAGCCAGAGGCAAATCAAAATGAGGGCAGACCGTCTGCAGGGCAAGAACGAGCATTGCCTCATTCTCACCGAGACCAATACCCAGCAAATTTTCACCCAGGTATCCATCACTCAGCCCGAACTCCTTATTATAGACTCCATTCAGACCTTACACTCTGATTACATTGATTCACCTGCCGGGAGCATATCACAGGTAAGGCAGACCGCATCCGAACTGATAAAATTCGCCAAGGAAACCAGTACTCCGGTAATCCTTATCGGCCATATTACCAAAGACGGACATATCGCAGGGCCGAAGATCCTGGAGCATATGGTAGATACGGTCCTGCAATTTGAAGGAGATCACCATAATGTTTTTCGAATCATGCGATCGCTCAAGAACCGATTTGGTTCTACAGCAGAACTAGGTATCTACGAAATGTCCGGCACCGGATTGAGACAGGTGCAGAATCCATCAGAGATTTTGATCAGCAATCACGGGGAGGATTTGAGCGGAACGGCCATTGCAGCCACTTTGGAAGGAGCAAGGCCGTTGATGATCGAGATCCAGGCCCTTGTGAGTACGGCCGTTTACGGAACACCTCAACGTTCTACAACCGGCTACAATTCCAAGAGGCTGAATATGCTTCTGGCCGTGTTGGAGAAAAGGGCTGGTTTCAGGCTCGGGGCCAAGGATGTTTTTCTCAATATTACCGGGGGGATCAGCGTGGATGATCCGGCCATAGATCTGGCCGTGCTGGTAGCCATACTTTCCAGCAATTCGGATATTGCCGTCGATCGGGGAGTCTGTTTCGCTGCCGAGATCGGTTTGGCAGGTGAGATTCGGGCTATCCAAAGGGCCGAACAGCGCATCCAGGAGGCTGAAAAACTAGGGTATCACACCATCTATATTTCCAAAAGCAATGCTCTTTCTAAAAAATTTGACGGCATTGAAATAAAGCGGATAGGCAGGATTGAGGACGTGATCACTGCCTTATTTACCTGATAAAAGTTCGATTAGCTATGGGGCCGGATTGGGTATTTGGTCATGAATAGCCTCAATTTCACTTAAGATTTCATCGCTTAATTCTATATGGATGCTATCTATATTTTCCTTTAACTGCTCCATACTGGTGGCACCTATTATATTGCTTGTAATGAAGGGCCGCGAATTGACGAATGCCAGAGCCATCTGGCTCAGAGAGAGATTGTGTTTTTTGGCCAGGTCAAAATATTGCTGTGTGGCCTTTTGAGCATTCTCGCCGCTGTAGCGGTTATATGAGGGAAATAAGGTGATCCTGGCATTTTCAGGTTTGGCGCCGCCCAGGTATTTTCCGCTTAGCACACCAAATCCAAGGGGAGAGTAGGCCAGCAGCCCGATATTCTCCCGCATAGAGATCTCGGATAGGCCTACTTCATACAGTCTGTTCAAAAGGCTGTAGGCATTCTGAATAGTGACCATACGGGGTAAATCTGAATGGACCTTGCTTTCTTCCAGGAATCTCATGGTTCCCCAGGGTGTTTCATTAGACAGGCCTACGTGCCTGATCTTGCCTGCTTCAATGAGTTCCTGGAGTGTTTCCAGTACCTGGTGGATATTATCCTTCCAGTGATCACTGATAGAGTGTTTATAGCCCCTTTGTCCGAAGTAATTAGTGTTCCGCTCCGGCCAGTGCAATTGGTAAAGGTCTATGTAATCCGTTTTCAGCCTGCTCAGACTCCCATCTACCGCCTCTATGAGTGACTCCCTGCTGAATCCGGTGGTGCGGATAAACTTGGTAAATGGGGCTTTCCCGGCTATTTTACTGGCCAGGATGACCTTGTCCCTGTTTCCGGTTTTTTTAAACCAGTTACCTATGATGATCTCTGTATGGGCGTATCGGTCAGCGTGGGCCGGTACCGGGTAGAGTTCGGCCGTGTCAAAGAAGTTGATCCCCTGGTCCAGGGCATAGTCCATCTGCTGATGGCCCTCTGCTTCAGAATTTTGCTTTCCCCAGGTCATCGTACCCAGGCAAATCTTACTTACTTCAAGAGAGGTGTGTGGTAATGTAGTATAGAGCATTGAAGAAATCCGCTTTAAAGTCGTGCAAAAGTAATAATATCCCCTTTCAATAGGAACCGCTTTTTCAGCTAGATTGCAAGTCTACTAAAATGGGGCAATGATCACTATGGGCCGCTTCTGATAAAATGACCGATCTGTTGAGTCTCTCGCGTAGTGGATCGCTGATCATGGCATAATCCAGCCGCCAGCCTTTATTGTTGGCCCGGGCGTTGGCCCTGTAACTCCACCAGGTGTAATTATGCGGGTTCTTATTGAGATGCCTGAAACTGTCCGTGAAACCGGAATCTAGAAACCTGCTCATCCACTCTCGTTCGACAGGTAAAAATCCGGAGACATTTTTATTGCGCACCGGATCGTGTATGTCTATGGCCTGGTGGCAGACATTAAAGTCTCCGCAAACAACCACATCAGAGGTGTTTTTATTGAAATCTTTTAAGTAGGCGAGAAAGTCCTCCATATATTTCAACTTAAAACCGAGTCGGTCCATATTAGACCCCGAAGGTACGTAGAGGCTCATCACAGAAAGGCCGTTGAAGTCTGCCCTGATATTCCGCCCTTCACGGTCCATGTAGGGAATACCGGTTCCGTACTGCACCAGGTCTGGTTTCTGCCTGGAGAGTATGGCCACCCCGCTGTAACCTTTCTTTTCTGCGCTATACCAGTAATGATATGGATAACCGCAATCTTCGATCTGCTGCAGATCGAGCTGATCCTTGTTTGCTTTGATTTCCTGGAGGCAGACTACATCGGGGGACACGATCTGAAGCCAGTCTAGGAAGCCTTTGTTAATTGCGGCACGAATTCCGTTTACATTGTAGGAAACAATCTTCAATTTTCTGAATTTTGCCAAAAATAACCAATGAGAGAAAAAGATACCCGCCGGTCATCAATTTCCTTGAGTTTGGAACACAAATTGAGATAGTGAATTATAAAAGATCCCAGATGAAACAATTTCTGATCATACCGGTCATGCTGCTGGCGTTTGTCAATGTGTGGGCACAGGCCTACCCGGATAGCTTTGTACAACACGAGATCAAATTCAATATGGGTCTGTTTTTGGCTACCACAACCCTGGAGGCTTCCTACGAATACCATATCAATGGAGATACCAGTATTGGGGGTACGGTCTATTTCGACAATGACCCGGACGACTACAATGGAGATTTCGGGATCGGACCCAATTTCAGAGCCTATTTCGGTTATGGGGTTAGTTCCGGGTTTTTTGCAGAGGCATTTGGTTTGTACTATACCGGCAGGGATGAGGATCTTCAGATCTTAAATCCTCAGGACGCAGATTACAATACTTTTGCACTGGGATTGGGCATCGGGGGCAAATGGGTAACACGCTCACAAAAATTCAGCTTCGAGATCAACGGTGGCTTCGGCAGGAACATCAACCCGGAAGACTTTCAAGACAGCTTTATGTACCGCCTGGGGGCTTCTCTCGGATTTAGGTTTTAATCCTTAATTTTAGCGTCTCTTGAGATTCGCATGAAATACCTTTCCCCCTGTTTGTTGTTTCTTCTTATAGGCACTATCATTCAAGCTCAGGATGCTGCCCTGGACAGTATCACTCAGCTGGAGGAGGTCATACTCTACCAACCCGCAAAGAAAAATGAGAAACTTGGAATTACCCCTTCATCCGTCATCAGGGAAAAAGCCTTTCAGAATTTCAGTCCGATTGATATAGCCGGCTCCATCAATCAGATTTCCGGTGTCTATGTGCTATCCGGCGCCATCAACACCAATAGAATCACCATCCGGGGTGTAGGTGCCAGAACGCCCTTCGGTACGGATAAGCTGAGGTTGTACTACAATGAGATCCCGGTTACCAATGGTAGTGGATTCTCTACCATAGAAGCCTTCGACCTGGAAAAAATGGGCAGTATTGAAGTCGTTAAAGGGCCAAAGGGTACTGCCTATGGTTCCAACCTGGGCGGGGCGATCTTATTAAAGACCAAAGGACCTGATATAGAGCAGACTGGGCTGTACAACAATTTCACCGTGGGGTCATATAATATGGTGAAAGACCATTTATCCTTTGTACACAGGGAAGATAAATTTAATCTTGGTCTGCAATACAATTTCCTTCAAACCGATGGATATCGCGAGAATAATTCTTTTGACAGGAATGGTATCCTGTTAGACACTTCCTTTAAAACCGGCCAGACCGGCCAATTGAACCTACTGGTCAATTACATAGACTACACTGCCCAGATCCCCAGTTCTCTAAGCAGAACAGACTTTGAGGAGGATCCTACCCAGGCTGCTTTTACCTGGGCGCAATCCATGGGTTTTGAATCCAATAAATACAGCCTTATCGGCCTTTCGCACCAGGGAAATATAAGTGGTAACCTGCGCCACAGCAGTAGTATTTTTTATACCTACCTGGACCACTATGAACCCAGGCCCTTTAACATCCTCGACGAATTTACCAACGGCTATGGTTTCAGGTCTGTCTTTTACA
>JBPEXP010000142.1:0-2300 GCA_052031475.1 Flavobacteriaceae bacterium
TCATCTTCCACATGAACTCTTACATGTGAAGGAACAGGTAGTTGATGTCTTATCACAGATCAGACATATTACCACATCGATAGCTGAGAAGGAAAAGGCGGTTTTCAGAAAATATGCACCAAAACTTCAATTAATATCACCTCTTGCTGACGGAGCTGATCAATTGGTAGCCGAAGAGGCTAAAAAGTTAGGATTCCTGATACATGCAGTGCTACCTTATTCCCGGGAAGAATATCGTAAAGAGTTGATAGCACAGGATGAATTTGACGCCTTACTTGAATTCTCGGAAAAGTCGGGATCTATTTTGGAATTGGATGCAGCGCCTCAAAGCGATGAATCCTATGAACGGGTAGGCCGGGTCATGTTCAGGCAATCCGATATTGTCATAGCGATCTGGGATCCCGAAGCCCCTGAAAAGCGCGGGGGCACTGCACAAATTGCCAATGAAGCCTTTGAATCAGGCCTGGCTTTAATATGGATCGATCCCAGCGGGGAACAACCCTGGTGTTTTGCAAACATTGAGAATCGTCGTCCGGTTCATGGACCGGGTTCTGACCACCTTGAAGCACATCTCCAACACTTATTAGGCCTCACTGATCTATTGGATAATCCCAAGGCAATTAAAGGACTGAACACCTATGTAAATCGCGAAAAATTAAACAGATGGTGCGGTTTAGGATCGTTCCGATGGATCGTATCCCTGTTCTCATTGCGTTGGCCATTTGGCAACCCGTTGTTGCCAAAGCTCAGATGGACCAACGGTGCTTGGAAGCGCTCTGCTGAGATACCTGAATTGTTGGCCAGGAAGCCACTTGATATAGTGGTTGGTCATTATTTGAAGGCCGATCATTTGGCTAATAAGTATGCTAATCTATATAGGGATTCATTTACTTACATATATATATTGGCACCTACTGCAATCGCAGCAGCCATTTGGTCTTCCAATACCGAAAATCAGTTTTTACTGGGCCTGATCGAGTTTCTATCCCTGATGAGTGCACTAATCGTATTTATTTATGCGCATTTTAAACGATTTCACGAACGCTGGATGGATTATCGATTGCTGGCTGAGAGATTGCGTCACCTCATCTCTCTACTACCAATTAACCGAGTTCCCTTACTTGTATCTGGCACACACCATCGAAGGCAATCCAACGTTCGCGGTGCATGGGTAGATTGGTATTTCAAAGCTATTTTAAGAGAGACTGGTGTCTATGGAATCACCATGTCAGATTCCTACCTTGAAGAATATAGAGACTGGTTAAAAACACAGGTTGTTGGTCAGATTCAGCACCATGAAAAGAACCATAAGAAGTTGAGCAAAATTCATCACTTGCTTACTGCAGTTAAGATTTTCATATTTACGTTGGCCGCAGTGTTGGCTCTTACCCATGTAGTGCCTGGATTTCATCATGGACTTCAAACATGGCTTCCCACTTTCACAAACGAATGGATCCTGTTTTGGGCCATTGTATTGCCCGCCGTGGCAGCAGCACTTCATGCCTGGGCCGCTCAAGGTGAGATTGAACACACCAGCGACCGTTCCGAGAAACTCGTACTCGAACTTGAATCACAATTAAATAAGATAAACCAAGAAGTATCAGCCAACGCTTTTGAGCTTGGCAACACTGCAGAAATAGTATCCGGAGTAATGGCCGGTGAGCTAACAGATTGGCATGTAGTTTTTGCCCACAAAGGCGTCCCTTTACCATAAAATTAAGGTCATGGCCCATGATGTTTTTATAAGTTATGCACACCAGGACAGGGCAGTTGCCAATGCAGCCTGCTCCACCCTTGAAAATAGTGGTATTCGCTGTTGGATAGCTCCTCGCGATGTAACACCGGGTTTGGACTGGAGCGCAGAGATCATTGAGGCTATTTCCAATTCCCAATTGATGATCCTGATCTATTCAGAACACTCAAACAGATCAAATCAGATCAAACGCGAGGTAGAAAGAGCAGTCAACAGAGGCATTATCATCGTTCCCTTCCGCATACAGGATGTTCCTATGTCCAAGTCTCTCGAATACTTCATATCCAGTCCCCATTGGATGGATGCTCTGACCCCGCCGCTTGAAAAACACTTACATTATTTGGCTAAAACAGTACGATTGCTTTTAGATCGAGATAATTTGGAGAAAGAACCGGAACCGGAAAATAAATTCACGGAAGACGCTGGTATGTCTTCTAAGATAGATACTATTTTCAGTGGTGAAAGTCTATTAAAGCGAAAGGTGATAGCAGTTGGAGTAATTGCAATCATCATAATAGGACTTATATTTTTTGGATTAAATCGCGGT
>JBPEXP010000143.1:0-2599 GCA_052031475.1 Flavobacteriaceae bacterium
TTCTCCAGGATCAATTGATTGATCTTTTTAATTAGCATGGGGCCCTCATAGACAAAGCCGGTCCATAATTGGACCAGATCTGCACCGGCTTCCAACTTTTCGATAGCATCTTCGGCAGTGTGAATTCCTCCCACACCGATGATGGCGAAGGGTTTTTCTCTTTTTTGGACGATAAATCTGATCACTTCGGTGCTGCGCTCCCTCAGAGGCCTGCCGCTCAATCCACCTTTCTCTTCCTGCAGATACAGATCTGAGTTCAGATTGGGGCGCTCGATGGTCGTATTAGTTGCTATGATCCCTTCCAGGTCTACTTCCTCTACAATTCTTATTATGTCCAAGAGCTGATCTTCATTGAGATCGGGTGCTATCTTAAGGAATATAGGCTTCTCTTCTGCCGAACGCACCAGGGCCAGTTTGTGATTCTGGCGCTTGATCTCCCTGAGTAGTTGTGTGAGGGGTTCCCTATCCTGTAATTCCCTGAGACCGGGGGTGTTGGGAGAACTAACATTGACCACGAAGTAATCTACATGATCAAAAAGGGCATCAAAACAGATCATATAATCCTTGGTAGCCAGATCATTGGGGGTGGCTTTATTCTTGCCGATGTTCCCTCCTATAAGAACTTCCTTATTCTTCTTCAATCGTTCTACGGCGTCAAAAACTCCCTCGTTATTGAATCCCATACGATTGATGATCGCTTCATCCCGTTTTAGCCTGAAGAGCCGTTTTTTGGGATTTCCTTTTTGCGCCTTCGGTGTCAGCGTACCAATCTCAATAAAACCAAATCCAAAATCCGCGAGTTCTCCATACAATTTGGCATCCTTGTCAAAACCGGCAGCCAATCCAACAGGATTGGCAAATTTAATCCCGCAAATTTCCCTCTCTAACCTGCGGTCTTCCAACTTGTAGCAACGGCGTATTAAGCGAGACAGACCTAATTTTGAACTTATTTTTATGAGTTTGAAAGAGAGATGATGGACCGTTTCTGCATCGAGGAGAAATAGTAGAGGCCTGATCAGGGACTTATACATGATTTATTGATAGGTCCGACAAAAGTACAAACTTCGGGACTGAATTAGCTCGATACTGGAGCACAATTATTCGGAAAAAGTAGCTATTCCGGTTCTTCATTTTCCCGGACCACGGCAACAGGCACAAGGGGTCTTCTCAATGCTTCTTCGCATAATTCTACATAAAATGCATATTGCTTTTCATTCAGGGTCCCCAAAAGTTTTTGATCGTACTCGATAATTAAATCCAACAATTGATCCTGTAGAACGGCGTATTTATTGGCCATGTTCACCAGATCATCCTCGCTGCTTTGCGGATGTGTATCCAGCAGTTGACGAATATCATCTTCGATAGCTCTTCTCTGAACGATCAATTCTGCACGCCACTCTTCCAACCGGTCTTGCTGATCTTCGTTCAGCTGGAAAACGCCTATGAGAGTCTGCGGTTCTTGTCCGCCAATATCTAGTGTGCATTGGTTAGTCTGAGCCCGGGTAGTCCATGTCGCAAGCAGCAACAGCAAAAAACTAAACAAAAAGTTTTGAAGTTTGTGAAGATGTCTGATTTGGCACTTCGATAGTCTCACAAGGTGAAATTAGTCATTCTTTCAATAGTTCCGGCCAGCTTCAATTAGAAAATAGAAGTATTTTTAGAGCCTAATTACTTTAAGCATACATTAAATATTAATCTGAGCCGAAAACCAATAAATATGCAGGAAATCATCGACAGATTCATCAGCTATGTCCGCATAGACACTCAAAGTGATCCTCATTCAGATAGCACACCCAGCACCCAAAAACAGCTGGTGCTTGCAAGAAAACTGGTTGAAGAATTGCGGCAGATCGGAATGAGTGAGGTGGAAATGGACGATAACGGCTATATCATGGCCACCCTGCCTTCCAATATTGAACAAGATGTGCCTGTCATTGGTTTTATCGCTCACTATGACACTTCGCCTGATTTCAGCGGAACAGGTGTGAATCCCAGGATTGTTAAAAATTACGACGGCGGAGATATAGTTCTTAACAAGGAGAAGAATATCATTTTATCGCCCGACTATTTTGAGGACCTCAAATTGTACACAGGCCAGACTTTGATCGTTACAGACGGCACAACACTACTGGGGGCAGATGATAAGGCGGGAGTCACGGAAATAGTAACGGCCATGGCACATCTGATCCGACATCCGGAGATCAAACACGGTAAGATCCGCGTTGGTTTTACCCCCGACGAAGAAATAGGAAGGGGTGCCCATAAATTTGACGTGCCAAAATTTGGCGCCGATTGGGCCTATACGCTAGACGGTAGCCAGATTGGCGAGCTGGAATATGAAAATTTCAATGCGGCCTATGCCAAAATAAGCGCGAAGGGCAAGAGCGTACACCCGGGCTACGCCAAGGACAAGATGGTGAATGCCATCCTGATCATCAATGAATTTGCTTCTGAATTACCATCAGGGGAAGTGCCTCAAAAGACGGAAGGCAGGGAAGGATTCTTTCATATCTATAAAATGAAAGGAGGCATTGAAGAGGCCGAATTAGAACTGATTATCAGGGACCATGATCTTGGTAAGTTCAAAAAGAGAAAGGAA
>JBPEXP010000144.1:0-4456 GCA_052031475.1 Flavobacteriaceae bacterium
GATTCATAACTGGCTTCTTCCAATTCAGAACTGCTCACCTCTACAAAGTCGAGGCCCCTCGCCCATTCAGCATATTCGCTAACCTGTCCGAGATCAATATAGATGAGTTTCGCAGTGGCAACAGATTGTATGGCCTCCTGACTTTTCGGGTACTCCGCTACCACGCGTTTGAGTTTATCAAGGGCTTGCTGATTCCGGTTTGCGTTGTAATGTACCAGGGCCTGCCTCAGCATAGCCTGAGCTACCAGTTTACTGCTTTTTCCAAATTCGCGGATGAGCCGGTCATAGGCCTGGAGTCCCATTTCTTCCTGATCGGCGCGCACATAAGTACTGCCTAATTCAAAGAGAGCGTCATCCCTTAGCTTGGAATCGGGATAACGGCTGATAAATGAACTCAGCTCATCGATCTTGGCCTGCGTATTACCCAAAAGGCCATTGCTCATGGCGATTTGGTAAGAGGCATAGTCCTTCTTTGTACCTCCTTCCCTCAGCACCGTATTATAGGCATCTATGGCACTTCTGTAATTTCCGCTTACAAATTCGCTATCCCCCAGTCTCATAGCGGCATCAAAGCGTTTTTCGGAGGTTGCGCCATCGCGCAGGTAATTCCTAAAACTGTTCGCTGCAGCGCTATAATTCTTCAGTTTAAAATGGGTATAACCCATTTGGTATGGAAGATCTGTATATTCCGGGGTAGAAGCAGCCCTGCTGTTCTGTTCAAATTGCCTGTACGAGGCCAGCGCATCCTCAAATCGGTTGAGCTGATAGGCTGCCTCTGCTTTCCAATAGCTGGCTCGTGCCTTATAATACAGGTCCTGACCCCTGCTAAGGGATTTGTTAAAAGTACTGTGGGCCAGAGTATAATCAGAATCGATCATGAGTTCGAGGCCGCGGTAAAAGGCCACTTTCTGATAGGTGAGATCGCTGGCAAAGCCCGGATTGGCTTCCAAAAGCTCCATAGCTCCTTTAAAGTTGCGGGAGGTGATATAGGAATCTACCAGTAATTCCTGAATTTCAGACTGCTGAGAACTATTAGGGTACTTTTCCAGATAAGATTTCAACACCTGGGGTACAGGCTCATACGGATTGCCGATGTCATAACTCAGGCGGGCGTAATTTAAAGTGGCATCCTGGGCGATTTCCTCATCGAAATCCATTCCGCCTGCATTTCTGAAAGCGTTCAGGGCTTCTTGTTTTTTGCCTAGTTTCAAGTAGCATTCTGCCAGATGGTAGTAAGCATTCTGGGCCACACTGTTAGATCCGTCAATGATCTTGTTGAATTGTTGAATGGCATTGGCATAGTCGCCCTGCTTGTAATACGAATAACCCAGCAGGTAATAATCCGTATTGCTCCATTTTCCCCTTTTGCCCTTGTAGGCCTCCAGATATGGGATGGCCTCCGCGTACCTACCCAAATTAAAATAACTTTCCCCAATGATCTTGTTCAGCTCTGAGGCTTCGCCCCGATCCGACTTAGGTAGTTGCTCCTGTGCCAGTTCGATAGCCTTCTCAAAATTTCCTTCCTTAAAATTCATATCTGCCTGGTAATAAGACAGCTTTTCCGTAAGGGCTTCCTGGCCTTCTATCTGGTTGAATCGTTCATTGGCTCCCTCGTAATCGTCTTGCTGATAGGCGATATATCCCAGGTAATACTGTGCCTGCGAACCATATACATCGGACCCGGATACCTTGTTGAGATATCGTTCTGCTTCTTCAGTTTTTTTTGATGAAAAGAGTGAGTAGCCCAAATTGAAGTCAAATCGCTCCTGGTCCTTTCCTGATATAGTACTCTGGTCTACTTTCTTATACCAGGTGAGTGCATAGGGATATTTTCCATTGTTGAAGTAATAATCTGCCACATCCAGGTAGGCCCTATGACGTTTGGTGGAGGTGGGATATTGGTCGACGAAGTCCTCGATGAGCCGGTCTGCACCCACTTGATTGAGCCTTATAGCAGCAGTAGCAGCATAGTAGCTGCTATTGGCCCTGATCTCCTCATCCTGGGTCTGTTTTCTGACCTCCTCAAATAGCGTCTGGGCAGCCTGGTATTGGCTGTTGTTGTACAGGCTCAATGCCTGTTGATACTTTTTATCTGGATGAAGATAGATCTCGGAGCCCTGGGAAAGGCAGAACGCTGTAACTAGCAGCAAGGCCGGAAATAGCACGGCAATTTTCGTTTTCATGGTGTTCTCGCGTACCGTATTTCTGTAATAAACGCCAAAAATTTCTCCTTGGTATGCCAATTAAAAGAATTTATCAAATGAGCCGTTTACCATCTCGTGGAACTTATTACTTTTATATCAACAAATTGATCATGTCCGAACCTATATTATCGCTCAAGGAAGTATCCATCTACCAGAAAGACAACATGATACTCAGCGACGTTTCGCTGGAGGTCAAAAGAGGAGAATTTGTTTACCTGATCGGTAAAACGGGCAGCGGCAAAAGCAGTTTTATGAAAACCCTCTACGCCGATCTACCCCTTAGAGAAGGACACGGACGCATTGTGGGTTTTAATCTAAAAACTCTTGAAGAGAAGGATATCCCCTATCTGAGGCGTAAGCTCGGCATTGTATTTCAAGATTTTAAACTACTTCCGGACAGGAATGTGAATAGCAATCTTGAATTTGTATTAAAGGCCACCGGCTGGAAAGACCAGGCAAAGATGGACCAACAGATTGAAGAAGTACTGGTCAAGGTCGGAATGAAAACCAAAGGATTCAAGTTTCCTCATGAATTATCAGGGGGTGAGCAACAACGCGTTGCTATTGCCAGAGCCCTGCTCAACGACCCTGAATTGATCCTCGCCGACGAGCCCACGGGGAACCTGGACCCCCAGACCAGTGTAGAGGTCATGAAAGTGCTGCAGCAGATCAACAAAAGCGGCCGGACCATCTTAATGGCAACCCACGATTATGCCCTTCTACTAAAGTATCCTGCAAAAACTCTAAAATGTGACGGCAGCAAGGTTTTTGAAGTGATCCAGCGAGCCGTCTGAAGTTTTTCGTCCGCCTCTTTCCTCTATTCGTACAACAAAATCAGCCGCCTGCACAATTATCATATCCCACCGGATTTCATTGAAAAAAAAGCGATACTTTAGGGCTGCTTTCGGGGAAGTAATTCTGCTTTTACCTCCACTCAAAGAGAAGCTAAAACAGGAAGCCGAACCGAAGTGGCAACAACCTTAAACCAACTGTATGAGAACAAAGAATTTACTAGCTATTTTGTTCCTCTTTGCATGTGTTTTATCATGCAAGAATGAGGTCAAGACCGAAGACAAGCCGGAAATAGCCGAATTAAAGACCTGGACACCGGAAGAAACCCGCAGCATGAGTGGCGTTATTGCCAAAAGAGGGCTTATTAAAGATACCGAGGAGGATACGCCAGGCTACGTAGTTTTTGAACCTTCGACAAGTACCTTCACCTATTTGATCGATAAATCAGGCAAGGTCATCCATCATTGGGAGTCTGATCTGAACTCGATGAACTCCTATCTTCAACCCAATGGACACCTGATCCGACTTGAGCGGGATGAGGACTTTCCCACCTTCGCAGCAGGAGGTCAGGCAGGAAGGATCAGGGAATACAGTTGGGAAGGAGATCTGCTTTGGGATTTTGAATACGCCAATGAGACCGAGTTGCTTCACCATGATATTGAGATCATGCCCAATGGAAATGTATTAGGTATCGCCTATGAGGTGGTGCCCGAAGAAGAGGCTATAGCCCTGGGTATGGATCCTGAGCAAGTACCTAAGGCCGGAATTTGGCTAGACAAGATCATTGAAATTGAACCCATTAGACCAGACGGTGGGAAGATCGTCTGGGAATGGCATATGAAGGATCACTTAATCCAGGATAAATTCCCAGATAAGAAAAACTACGGTGTTCTCAGCGAACACCCTAGAAAGATCAACATCAATATCCCAAGTTCGGAAACTGCGGGTCCTCCTATGACCAGGGAACAGATCGAGGAAATGAAGAAAAAGGGGTTTATGACTTCAAATGCCACCCTAGAAAACAGGGGTTCAGACATTAGCCACACCAATGCCGTGGCATACAATCCGGAACTGGATCAAATTGCTATCAGTGTACCCGGTTTCGGGGAGATCTACATCATAGATCACAGCACAACTACCGAAGAAGCCAGGGGTAGCACCGGAGGTCGCTGGGGCCAGGGCGGGGAACTGCTCTATCGCTGGGGCAACCCACAGAATTACGGCAGGGGCGGTAAAGAGGATAATAAGCTCCATGCCCAGCACGATGTTAAATGGATCCCGGAAGGATATCCCGGAGCCGGCAACCTGATGGTTTACAATAATGACATACCTAATCCAGACTCTAAGTTTCCCACCATGTGGGCAGTTATGGGGCAGGTAAAATCGCCGGCAATGGATGTGGCCATAGGTGATGTAGGTAATTACAGCGCTGTTCATGAATGGGCACCAGACACCGATGC
>JBPEXP010000145.1:0-2516 GCA_052031475.1 Flavobacteriaceae bacterium
CGATCAAAGGATCCCAACGCTGAAATAAGGTGTTGGGGCGGAGATCTTATGCGCAATGCAGGTGGCGTTCTGGTTAAACACTATAAAGAAACCGCCTTTATGGGCTTTCTGGAAGTGCTTCTCAATCTCGGGACTATCTTTGGGAACATTCGGCTTTGCAAGAAAGATATATGGGCCTTCCAACCCCGGGTAATCATCTTCATCGACTATTCAGGATTTAATCTAAGAATTGCCAAATGGGCTAAACGCCGGGGTTTCCAGACACATTATTACATATCTCCACAGATCTGGGCATCAAGAGAGGGCAGGATCGAGACCATTCGGAGAACCATAGACCACATGTATGTGATTCTGCCATTTGAAAAGCAGTTTTATGAAGATAAGCATGGATTTGATGTAGAATTTGTAGGACATCCACTAATTGACGCCATTGCAGCCATGCCTTCGGGAAGTGAACAGGAGTTTCGTTCTATGAACAATCTTGATCCGGATAAACCCATTATTGCTTTACTTCCCGGAAGCAGAAAGCAGGAAATTAGCAATGTTCTCCAGGTGATGCTGGCGGTAGCCGGGCAATATGCGGATTACCAATTTGTTATTGCGGGGGCACCCAGTTTGGCCAAAGACGAATACGAATCCTATATAGGATCCACGGATGTTCAACTGGTCTTTGATCAGACCTACAAATTACTTAACTGCGCACATGCCGCCCTGGTAACCAGTGGAACAGCTACCTTAGAGACTGCCCTCTTTAAGGTTCCTCAGGTGGTCTGTTATAAAGGCAGCTGGATCTCTTATCAGATCGCCAAAAGGATCATTACCCTGGATTACATCTCCCTTGTTAACCTGATCATGGGAAGGGAAGTAGTTACCGAATTAATACAGGGAGATCTTACCAGGAAAAAGTTATCTAAAGAGTTTGACAAAATACTGGATGGTCCTGGCAGAGAGGCGCAGTTGCAAGCCTATGAAGAGCTCGAAAAAAAGCTTGGTGGCGGTGGGGCCAGTGAGAAAACTGCAAGCTTAATTATTCAAAATGCTTAAATTTGATATCCAGGATACATCAAAATCACCTGGATGGCCCGAAATCTTATACCTCTGATACTCGCTTTGCTCCTGACAAACTGCATAGTCAAGAAGAAGACAACCTATGGCAAACAGCGCAGTATTACCGTAGAAGCTTCCGGAGAAAATGAGACTTCCATAGAAGAAACCGGCAGCTATGAGCCTGTTGTCGAGGAAGTGGCTACCACTGCTGATCTGATCATCGATACAGCCCTCAGTTACTCCGGTGTCAGATATCAACTGGGAGGTACCACACGCAATGGAATTGACTGTTCCGGTTTGTTATTTGTGTCATTTGAACAACACGCGATAAGCCTGCCCAGGGTCTCCTATGATATGGCAGGGGAAGGAAAAAGGATACGCCTTGAGAAGGTAAGGAAGGGAGACCTGTTGTTCTTTAAGACCAGCCGGAAAGGGAAGCGAATAAATCACGTGGGCCTCGTGGTGTCCGTGGAAGAGGACGATATTAAATTTATTCACTCTACTTCCTCCAGAGGGGTCATCGTTTCATCACTCCGAGAAGGATTCTGGAATTATTCCTTTGTCAAGGCGACCAGAGTCCTATGACATGAATATTTTACAGTTTGTGCCTATAAAGCTCACGAGTTTTCTCGTGGCAGGTATCCTATTGGGCTATTTTTGGAATGCAGACCTCTCTTTTGGCTTCGGCCTTAGCTTCACCGGTCTCTTGGTGCTATATGCGCTTCTGGTAAAATTTCCGGATGGTGGCGGCGCTTGCTATGGTGTTGTTACTGTACTTGTTTGTACAGGAATTGGCCTTACAACCATAGGTCTTATCCGCTATTTCAATTACCAGCACCACATTCGCCATTCCATAAAAGACCATCCCCGGCTGTGGACGCTGGCTATTGAAGAAGAATTGCGAAACACGGCTTATTATCAGCGTTATATTGCCCGTGTTCAAAAAATCGGGCCAACAAGGACCGAAGGGAAAATTCTCTTCAAGATTCCTTTGAACGAAAGATCAGGGCGATTCTCGGTCAATGATATCATTCAGACCTGGGCAAGACCGTTGCGTATTTCCCCGCCTGCCAATCCCCATCAATTTGATTACAGGGCATACATGGCCCACCAGGGAATCAGGGAACAGCTCATACTAAAAGATTCCAACTACGTTCTTGTGGCAGAGAAAAAAAGTGGAATTATGGCCGCCGCCCAGGACTATCGGAACCAGCTATTGGAATTGTTGCGGCAGCAGAGTTTTGGCAGCGATGAATTGGCTGTTATTGAGGCCCTGCTTCTTGGCTTCAGAAGCGACATAAGTTCTGAATTGAGTGATCATTACAAAAATGCCGGGGCCATGCACCTTATGGCGATATCCGGATTGCACATTGGCATACTATTATTCCTCATCCGTCTGCTTACCGATCCCCTGAAACTTCTCCGCACAGGAAGATCTATGCAATTAATCATTTCGGTATTTGCCAGGT
>JBPEXP010000146.1:0-5873 GCA_052031475.1 Flavobacteriaceae bacterium
TGTGAAGGAAGGTGAGTATTTTGTTGATGAACAGCGCTTCGGACCCTACGCCCTGTGGCACCACAAACACTTTATAGCAGCTTGTAAAGAAGGTGTGATCATGGAAGATATCATCGACTATAAACTGCCCTTTGGTTTCCTGGGCAGGATGGTCCATCCATTCCTGGTCAAAAGACAACTGGAAAAGATATTTGAATACAGAGAAACCAAGTTGACAGATTTATTCGGACAAATTCCCAATATGCCCAGCACCCTGGAATTCAGGGCTGTTTCGGTTTGATGAATAAGGCATCATGCATCGCTGGTAAGGATCGATGATCTCGTAAGTTGAATAAAAAATTGATAGATAATGAAAAAAAATATACTACTCATCGGAGGCTCCCACGGCATAGGCCGGGCCCTTGTTGATTTACTTGCTGCAGAGCACAACCTTTACGTTGCTTCCAGGACCAATGATTCCCTGAATCATGAGCAGGTGGTTCATATACCATTTGATGCACAAAAAGATTCTCTGAATACACAAAGCCTGCCAGAAACTTTAGACGGCTTTGTTTATTGCCCCGGCAGTATTAATTTAAAGCCGTTCAAAATGCTTTCGGTCGATCAGTTCCGGGAAGAAATGGAGATTAATTTCTTCAGCATGGTCAAGGTGGTCAAGGAGATCATGGAGAGGATGAATGAAGGATCCAGCATGGTATTTTTCAGTACGGTCGCCGTAGGTACCGGAATGCCATATCACACCAGTATTGCCGCCGCAAAAGGTGCCATTGAAGGATTTGCCAAAGCAGTGGCCGCCGAATATGCGCCTAAGGTTCGGTGCAACGTCATTGCACCATCATTGGTAGATACCCCGCTTGCCGAACGCTTGTTGAACAATGACAGAAAAAGGGAAATGATGGCCGAAAGACATCCGCTAAAACGAGTAGGGACTGCCGATGATATTGCTGCCATGGCGGCTTTTCTGCTGGAGGAAAAGGCCGGATGGATCAGCGGGCAGGTTATAGGAGTAGACGGTGGCCTGTCTACCCTGAATATTCAATAGTTTGAAACAAAAAATCTCCGTATTCTGGTTTCGAAGAGACCTCCGGTTAACAGATAACACAGCGCTTTACTTTGCTTTAAAATCAGGATTTCCCGTTCTTCCTATATTTATTTTCGACAAGGAGATCCTGGATGACCTCCCACCCGAAGATGCCAGGGTCAGTTTTATCCACCAGCAGCTTACTGAAATAAATCAGAACCTGCAATCCAAATATTCCCGATCTCTCAGTATTTTTTACGGTAATCCAAATTCAGTATTTGCCCAAATCTTAAAAGAATACACGGTTGAAGGCATTTATGTGAACAAGGACTACGAACCCTATGCTTTGAAACGGGATTCCGAAATAGAATCCTTGGCCAATTCGTCTGGCACAGAATTCTACCGCTATAAGGACCAGGTCATTTTTGAGGAGGGTGAAGTGGTTAAAGATAATGGAGAGCCCTATGTAGTCTATACTCCTTATAAAAATCGATGGAAATCTATTTTTAATCCCCGACGCAACCTAGATCCGCATAAGAGCGAAGAACTGCTGGAAAATATTCTTGAAAAGCAAAGCGGATCATTTCCCTCCCTGGAGGAAATGGGTTTTAAAAGGTCGGACATTCAGATCCCCATATTTAACCTGGATGAAGACCTGATTGCCAATTACGAAGCCACAAGAAACTATCCTGCAAGGAAGCATGGGACATCCAGGATAGGACCCCATTTGCGGTTTGGAACAATTTCTATCCGGGAGGTGATGAAAAAGGCGCTTGAAGTAAACAATGAAACCTACTGGAATGAATTGATATGGCGTGAATTCTTCATGCAGATCCTCTGGCACTTTCCAAAAACTGTGGACCATGCCTTTAAGCCTCAATACGACCGGATCCGCTGGCGTAATAACCGTGAGGAATTTGAGGCCTGGAAGAACGGTAAGACGGGATATCTGCTGGTAGATGCCGGGATGAGAGAATTGAATACAACCGGATACATGCACAATCGTGTCCGTATGCTTGTGGCCAGCTTTCTTTGCAAACACTTGCTGATAGACTGGCGCTGGGGCGAAGCTTATTTTGCCGAAAAACTTCTGGATTTTGAATTGAGCAGCAATGTGGGAAATTGGCAATGGGCAGCAGGCAGTGGTGTGGATGCAGCTCCTTATTTCCGGATCTTCAATCCCATGACACAGGCTCAGAAATTTGACAAGAACCTTGACTATATCAAAAAATGGGTTCCCGAATATGGGGAAGATTCCTACCCTGCCCCAATTGTAGACCATAAGGAGGCGAGAGAGAGATGCCTCAGGGTCTATAAGAATGCCCTCGATTAGTCATCACAATTAACATATCCTTAGATGTAAGCCCCTGTTAATTCAGTAACTTACTGCTGCGTATAATCCATAAATAAACAAACCATGACAACAGCAGAAGTAGCCAATAAATTAGTGAGCCTTTGCCGTCAGGGCAAGAACATGGAGGCCGTAGAATCGCTCTATGCAGACAACGTAGTGAGCAAAGAAATGCCAGGCGCTCCCAATGAACTGGTCACGGGCATTAAAGAAGTATATCAGAAGGGCGAGGATTTCTTTGCCATGGTCCAGGAATGGCACGGTGCAGAGGTCTCTGATCCGGTAGTTGCGGGCAACCACTTCAGCACCAGGATGACCATGGACGCCACATTTAAGGACGGTAACCGGGTGAACATGGAAGAAATTGCCATATACGAGGTAAAAGATGGGAAAATTGTCAATGAACAATTCTTCTATTCCATGTAAAAAGCAGCTTTAAAAACTTGAAGGTCATTGGTTCTCAGGCCAATGACTTTTTTTATTCCATAATATTGGAATTCATTAAATTTATAGGATGCACAAGGGAAGATTATGAGCCATAATAAAACGGTCCCAACCGATGTACCTGTAGCCGAATTCCTGGACCAGATACAAAGTCCGCAAAAAAAAGAGGACGCCTATGCCATTCTTGAAATGATGCAAACCCTTACCGGCGAAGAACCGGTCATGTGGGGTCCCAGTATCATAGGTTTCGGAAGCTATCACTATAAATACGAAAGCGGCCGTGAAGGAGATATGCTCATAACCGGATTTTCACCCAGGGCACAGAATTTCTCATTGTACGTAGGTGCCGGTTCTAAGGCAGTAAAGCCTCTCCTGAGTAAATTAGGAAAACACAGTACCGGCAAGTCCTGCCTCTACATCAAAAAGCTCAGTGATGTGAATATGGATGTCTTAAAAGATATTATAGAAACATCCCACCAATACTATAAAAACAAATACCAAAATAACTAAGAATTTACCTATGAAGAAAATCGTATTTCTCGCCTTTCTGGCCCTTGGCTTTACACAGCTTACAGCCCAAAAAATGAAGGCAAACAAAAAGTCGGTCGTAGAAAATGTTGAAGCTCATAAAGAGTCATTGGTTGAACTGAGCGACGCCATTTGGGCCCACGCGGAAACCGCCTTTAACGAAAGTGAATCCGCTAAACTTCTGGCCGACTACGCGGAGGAGAATGGATTTACAGTAGAACGTGGTGTTGCTGAAATGCCTACGGCTTTCGTGGCTACCTATGGCTCAGGGAAACCAGTTATCTCTGTGCTCGGTGAGTTTGATGCGCTGCCGGGGATCTCACAAAAAGCACAACCTACCAAGGAACCTCTGACACCGGGTGGTGCCGGACACGGCTGCGGACACAACCTTTTTGGTGCCGGAAGTCTTGGAGCGGCTATCGCAATTAAAGAACTTATTGAAGAAGGAAAGATCTCCGGAACGGTAAAATTTTTCGGAACACCGGCCGAAGAGAAATTCTTCGGCAAGATCTGGATGGTGGAAGCCGGGCTTTGGGATGATGTAGATGTGAACATCAGCTGGCATCCCAGTGCCCAAACAGAATCCGATGTTCAAAGCACGCTGTCCCTGGTGGATTTTAAAGTAGAATTCTACGGACAGGCAGCACATGCTTCTGCCGATCCCTGGAACGGACGTAGCGCCTCGGATGCACTCGAACTCTATACTACCGGGATCAATTACTATCGCGAACACATAAAGCCTTCTACCCGAATTCATTATCATATTCAGGATGGCGGCCAGGTGGTGAACGTAGTTCCGGATTACTCCAAGATATGGGTACGGGTACGAGATCCTAAAAGGACTGAAATGCTACCCGTATACGAACGGGTGAAAGAGATGGCACAGGGTGCGGCCATCATGGCCAATGTAGATCACAAAATATCCCTGATCTCAGGAATTTACGAAGTGCTGGTCAACAGAACCGGCGGTGAGATCATGCAAAAAAACCTGGAGATGCTGGGTCCTATCAGCTATACTTCCGAAGAGGTTGACTTTGCTAAAAAAATTCAGGAATTGACCGGCAAACCACAGGTGGGTATGGACAGCCAAATTCGGCCACTGGAGGCTACCAAAGAAGATCCGGGAGGAGGCTCAACGGATGTGGGAGACGTTAGCTGGAATGTGCCCAACATCAATCTAAGCGTTACCACGGCACCAAAGGATACCCCCTGGCATTCTTGGGCAGTAGTTGCCTGTGCAGGTATGAGCATTGGTCATAAAGGGATGATCTATGCCGCCAAAGCCATGGGCATGACCATGCTGGATCTTTTTGAAAACCCCAAGCTGGTTGAAGCCGTTAAAGAAGAGTTTCGTCAACAGAAAGGCAAAGAGACCTACGAGGCCATCATTGATGGTCCGCCGCCCGTTGGTCAAAACTGATCGATTATTCCGGCATTGTAAAAGCAGGCCAATATGGCAAAGTAATATGGTAATAATATAAATTGAATGCTATGGGAGAGATTAAGAAAGAATACGATAAAGGAGATCTGACAGTAGTCTGGAAACCAAGATTGTGTATCCATTCGGAAGTATGTGTAAAGACCCTGCCTGAGGTATATCGGCCCACAGAAAAGCCGTGGATCAGGACGGAATTTGCCAGTATTGATGAGCTTAAGGACCAGATAGAAAAATGCCCGTCTGCTGCGCTTTCCTATTATATGAAAAATGAATCTGATAACGATAAAAATGAATCTATGAGCGAAGACACCAAGGTGGAAGTACTGGCCAATGGCCCGCTACTGGTACATGGACAATTGGAAGTAAAAGGAAGCGACGGCAATGTTGAAACCAAAAAGAGGACTACGGCTTTTTGCCGATGCGGAGCCTCTACCAACAAACCGTATTGCGACGGAACACACAATAAGATCGATTTTGTCGGTTGATGTCATTGTAGCGGTCAGAAATTGTCATTCATGCCGATTATAAGGATCCTTTGCTTTCTCATTACCATGGTTTTACCAGCAGGACCTGCATTTTCCCAGAATCAGTCATCTCGTAATATCAGCTCGACCCTTGAGGTCTATGCGATGGAATTCGGGGAACGCCACAGCATCTACCATGAAGATGCTCATTTTGAGGCCCCTAATTGGAGTCGGGATGGACAATTTTTCATTATCAATCAAGGTGGTTTGCTCTATAAAATCAGCCTGGATGGTCAGACCAAGACCTTAATTGATACCGGAGATCTGAATGATCTCAATAATGATCACGGCCTATCCGCCGATGGCAGCCTGCTGGCCATCAGCAATAATGACCCTGTGGAACCCAATGATTACGGCACATCAAGAATCTACATTCTTCCTATGGAGGGCGGTTCTCCAAAATTGGCCACACCTGAGTGGCCCTCTTATTGGCACGGCTGGTCACCAGATAGCAGGAATATCCTTTATACGGCCCATAGAGAAGGTGATTTTGATGTCTATCGTATGGAATTGGAATCAGGAGCTGAGCAGAGACTGACCCGGGATCCGGGACTGGATGACGGCCCG
>JBPEXP010000147.1:0-5121 GCA_052031475.1 Flavobacteriaceae bacterium
GCTCTTTAATTTCTTAAAGGCGTCCATATGCAGGCCAAGGTCCTGGTATAATTCGAATAACTGTAATTGCACATCACCAGTAAGGTCTTTGCGCAAATCAAGTAGAATTTCGCTGAGCACCTCACGGTTTAAAGGGTCCTTCAACATCTGGCGGATTCTCACTTTTTGAGCGATGTAATCCTTATGCCCTTCCTCGGAAGCCTCCGCATTATAAAAGAGGAAAGCGCTGATCATCGGCGCCATTTTATCTTTTCGTTCCGCAATGCTCCTGGACCGCAAAGACTTGCTCTTTTTGAGTATAAATACAGAAAAGAGATACACCAACCCAACACCAGCAAAGAATAGGCTTATATCCCACAAAAGATCCGTTTGGATCTTTGGGGCATAGAGGGCGTATATGTTCAGCGGTTTAATAATAATCTACAGTTACCTTTTATTTTACTAGTGCCCGTTCTATCCGAACTATTAATTCTGAAGGAGAAACGGGTTTGGATACAAAATCATCGGCGCCCAATTCAAAAGCATTGAGCACATTCTCTTCATTTCCGGCAGTTGAGATAATGATTATGGGTACCTTGGAACTCATTTGGTTTCGCACGTGATCCAATAATTCTATTCCCGAGAAATAGGGCATCATGATGTCCGTAACAATAATATCCGGATCTGAATTTTCCAGGAATTTCTTTACCTCCCGTCCATCTTTGGCCAATAGTACCTCAAAACCGGCCATTTGCATACGGTAGTTTAATAGCGAAGCCAGTAATTCGTCATCTTCAGCCAGCAATATTTGCTTCTTGGTCTTCATCACCTCAGTTTTTCAATCGCTTTAATTCTTCTTCCAACTCTTTCTCCACTTGAGGATAGTGGGCCACAAAGGCTTCAAATAGACTTTTCATGGCCACAAAATCCGGTAATTCACGTGACATGGCGTGCAGCGTTTCGGCTATACCCAATAAGCCGGGAGTTGAAATAATCTTGAGGCCAGTTTTAATCTTGTGAGACGCAAACTCTATCCCCTTAATGTCTTCGTTTTGTAAATGCAACTTCACCTGACCTATAAATTCAAGTACATTTTTCTTGTATAAACCCACCAATTCTTCCATGAGCTCAACCTGACCCAAACATTCGTTTAAGAGTGGTTGCAAGTCTATAGTGGATGGTGAAGTTTGTGCACTCCTCTTTACGCTTCTAAGTGGTTTTAGCGCATAGGCGCCTTCCCTGTGAAGCCGTGTGGCACTTATCATCTTCATCAGTAATTCTTCCGGGGTGTATGGTTTTAATATAAAATCATCGATCCCGTGTTCCTGGCATTTAATTTCGTCTGCTATTCGGATATCGGCCGAAATAGCTATAACAGGGACATTGTGTACCTGCGCTTTAGGGTTTTCCCTGATTTTGGCGGCGATATTGAATCCGTCGGTACCGGGCAGATGGAAGTCCATCAATACCAGGTCGATTTCGTTTTCTTGCAGGACTTTTAGACCGTAATTTGAATTTTCCGTAATAAAATGTTCACATCCCCACGATTTCAATCGCTTTTCTAATACCCATTGGTTAAATTGATCGTCTTCAAAAACCAGGATCTTTAGTCCCCTGACCGAATCAGCGGATATAGGGTCCTCGTCTACTTTTAAAATTTTCGGACTTCCTACCTGGTATGGGATTTCAAGCAATACTGTGGTTCCCTCACCTACCGTACTCGATATCTCAATTTCCCCGTTGAGGCGTTCAATGATCTGCTTTACAATATTCAGCCCCAGGCCGGAGCCACCGTATTTTGAAAAAGTATCCTGATTGGCTTGCCTGAATGATTCAAAAATGTGGGAGAGATCCTCTTTGGATATTCCAATTCCGGTATCTCTGATTTTGAATTGAAGGCGCAGATCCTCATTTTTTCTTGAAACCTGGTTTATTTCAAGATCTATTGAGCCTTCCTCCACGAATTTGATAGAATTACCAAGAATGTTGAGCAGGAGTTGAGATAATTTTGCAGGATCGCCCACCAAATTTTGTGGAATATTGGGATCTACACTTACGTTAAAGGCAATGTCTTTATCTACTATGAGCGTTTTGCAGAGATAGGACACTTCTTCTACAACCGCATGAAATTTAAAGTTTACGGTCTCGAAATTCTCTAACCCGGCTTTAAGCTTAGCGTATTCCAACAATTCATTGATAATTTCGAGGAGTGTCCTGGAAGCCGAATGAATTGCATTTACTTGTTGCTCCTGTTCCGCAGATAGTTCAGTTTCCTTCAGCAAATCTGCAAAACCAATAATCCCATTGAGTGGGGTCCGTAATTCGTGACTTACGGTTGCAATTATCCTATTACTCTCCTTTTCCCCATCGTCTTTCGCTACGGATAACTCGTCTTGAGGATTGGGTTCACCCCAGTAATTGCGTTCAAATCGGGTTTTAAAATCTTCGAATGACTTTTTAAGTTGGGACGCTTCCGCAATTGATAGCTCTTCAATTGAAAAAGATTGAAGGGCGGTTTCCAATTCGGTCAATTGGGAAAGAAGGCTCTTTAGCTTCAAGGAACTGTGATTTGGGTTGCTGATTTCAGTGCGACAGCAGTGCGCTCGCCGTGCTGATTGGTTTTGATCTATTTGACAACTGTTGCCTAAAACTGGCATTTTTTGATCTGGTGGACAATTAAATGTTATCTAGGGTTCATTTTTTGTTGTCAATGGCCTTTATTTGTAGGTCAAAATTTATCGCGTATGAAGGCCTTTTTAACAATTGTCTCCATGGCGCTTTTCATATCCTGTCAGCAAGGCGTCAAAAACCCGGAAGAAAACCTGGAAGCAAGAGCACAAAAAATCCACGAAAATGTAATCACTATCGATACCCACGTAGACATCAATGTGGCCAACTTTACCGATAGTATAAACTACAGTCAACGTCTTAATACCCAAGTAGATATCCCCAAAATGGAAGAGGGCGGTTTGGACGTGGCCTGGTTCATCGTATACACAGGTCAGGACAGTCTCACTGATGAAGGGTATGAGGCGGCCGCTGAAAACGCCATGGCAAAGTTCCGGGCTATCCATCGTTTGAGTAAAGATTTTGCACCTGATCGCATTGCCCTGGCCACAAATTCAGAAGAGGTTAGGAAAATCCATGCATCGGGAAAAAAGGTGGCCATGATAGGGGTAGAAAATGCCTATCCGATAGGAGAAGATCTCAGCTTATTTGAAAAGTATCACGAACTAGGCGCACGCTATATTTCACTGGCGCATAACGGCCATAGTCAGTTCTCCGATTCCAATACAGGGGAAGAAGACAACGTATGGTTACACAATGGTTTAAGTGAGCTAGGTAAAAAAGCTGTAAATGAGATGAATAGACTAGGTATTATGATTGATATTTCGCATCCTTCCAAGGAAGCGATTAAACAGATGCTCAATTTAAGCAAGGCTCCGTTAATAGCATCTCATTCATCAGCCAGAGCACTGTGCAACCACTCTCGTAATCTGGATGATGAGCTGCTAGATTTGGTTAAAGAAAATGGCGGAGTGGTACAAACCGTAGCGTTTTCTGCATATCTGAACAAGGAAAAGAATGACCTTCGTGAAGATTACATGGACAGTTTATACAGAGGTATTGCAGATTCCATGGAGGTCACCTATTACTCAAGACGTGAGGCGATGAATGAATTAAGCGGTGCAGAATTGGATGAATATATTCCTTTGTACCGTGAAATTCGGCGATTGGGCCGCGAAAAAGCCAAAACGGACCCAGAAGCACCCCCTGCCGTTAGCATTGAAGATTTTGTAAATCATATAGACTATATGGTAGACCGCATTGGGATTGACCATGTGGGAATAAGCTCGGATTTCGACGGAGGCGGTGGAATAGACGGCTGGACCGATGCTTCTGAGACCTTTAATGTTACCCTGGAATTGGTAAAAAGGGGATATACAGAAGATGAAATTGCCCAACTGTGGGGAGAAAATTTGCTGCGGGTTTTGGACGAGGTTCAGGCTTATGCCAAGTCAATTAATAAAACAAACTAAAGGGTTTCCTAAAGTTTGTTAAGCTTAGAATAAACTTTTCTTAAATGCTTTTCTGGATAGCTTGATAAAAAATACATTTAATCAACCTAATCAGAATCGACATGCAAACCATCAGCAAGTACTTCGTAGCCTTTCTGCTAACTGTACTGTCCAGCGTCTTCGGGGACGGTGAAGCAGAAGAGAAAGAAAAAGAATCCGCCTTCCGCTCAACTATTGAAAAAGAATATAAGTGTACCTTTATGCATGAGGCAACAGATGCCCATCTGCTTCTTATCTAAGTCGGCAGCAAGTGCATGGACTAAGCATTCATACCGAAAAGGATGATGTCGGATTTAAGATTATTAGAATACCGGCATGGCGGGCCTATTTCTACCAATTTTTATCGGTTAATATTTGGGGAAAGCTCCCCTCGTCCTGGCAACGAAATCTGTCGTATCACTATACTCGCATCTACACGGCTTCCTGGTCTCGATATATAATTAAACCTTACATAGCCTTTCACTATCAGGACCACAGCTATCTTCAGAACTTTAAACCGCCCAAGGGAAAATCCGACTATACCAATTTCCAGGATTTTTTTATCAGAGAATTGTCAGAAATTCCAAAAAGTACTGCAGAGTATGTTTGGCCTTGTGAAGGCCTGGTTTGCGATCAATTCAAGCTAGGCGATAAAAAGGTGACCTCGGTTAAAGGCGACAGCAGTGAGGTACATCATATTTTCGGAGTTGAGGATGGGGAAATACCGCAAGATTATCATTTTGCCAATGTCTTCCTTCACAATAAAAATTATCACAGAATTCATGCCCCTGTTTGCGGAACCATTACGAGAATCCAGCACATTAAGGGTGATCTGGTGGTATTGCGGCCCTGGATTTATAAGAAAGCCCCTTCCCTACCGGCATTCCGCAACGAACGGGTAAACATTGACATAGAAGATAAGGACGGCAAAACCTGGTATTTGTCCATCGTTGGAGGACCCGCAGTAGGTACAATTGAATTACCCCGACAAGTGGCCCTGGGACAAAAAATAGAGCAGCTCAATGAACTCGCAGTTTTTTATCTTGGTTCCACTTGTTGCATAGCTTCTCCCCGCGCACCTATT
>JBPEXP010000148.1:0-1690 GCA_052031475.1 Flavobacteriaceae bacterium
AAGGGAAAAGACCAGGCCCTGGATATATACGAGTGCTTTGACGGGGACAAGGAGGCCAGCAGCATTGAACTTAAAAAAAAGACCTTGAAACAATTTGAAAAAGGCATCGAACAGTTCATGAAAGGGCAGTTCCCAAAGGCCTCCGCTTCCTTTGACAAGGTTTTGAGCCAGAATCCTGGCGATCTGGTTGCCAAATACTTTATAACCAAATCTGCTGAATTCACCCTTTCCGGCCTGCCCGAAGACTGGGATATGGTTACCAGCATGGATCAAAAATAAGCAGATGAATTTTCAGGATCTGTCTGCATTGTGGGATCCCTGTGAGCCGTTTCCCGGGACATGCGAACAAAATCATCATATCGCCGTTGCAATGCTACCTGCATATTTGAGAGTTTAGTATCAGAGTTCTTATGTTTTTCCTCAACCAATGGCCTGAATCTTTGTTCCATGCAGATGTATTCTTCCAGTGGTAGGTCCGGCCTTGAGGAATCAAGCTGCATGGCCGGTAATCCCTGCCTCGTCCTTCGGGGATCCCGCCTGTAGAGGATCCATCTACCGCTCTTCACCATTGCCTTGTGAACGGCTGCCGGGTGTTTCATATCAATGCCATGGGATTGGCTGTGGCAGTAGGCTATTATTACTGAAGGTCCTTCAAAACTTTCAGCTTCCACCAATGTTTTGAGCGTCTGATTCCTGTCTGCCCCAAGGGCCACGGAGGCCACATATATATCTTCATAGGCCATGAGCATTTTGCCCAAGTCTTTTTTACGGGCCGTGTTTCCCTTAGAGGCAAACCTGGCGATGGCACCTCTAGGAGTGCTTTTAGAAAGCTGGCCCCCGGTATTGTCGTATACCTCATTGTCCAGAATAAGGATATTAATATTCTTTCCTGTGGAAACTGCGTGGTCTAGACCGCCAAATCCAACATCATAGGCCCAGCCATCGCCACCCACGATCCATACGCTTTTCTCCACTAAATGATCAGCAAGTTGGTAGAGTTCCTGTGCTTTCGTATCTGACAGATTTCTAAGATAGGCCTTCAGCAAACCTATTCTTTGCCTTTGAGCCTTTATTTCCTGGTCATTGCCCTGAGAGGTATTTAGTAATGCCTCCAATTTCAAGAATTTGGGCAGTTGCTTCATCTCGCGGATCAGCTCTGCAGCCCGCTTTTTTTTCTGATCCAGTGAAATCCTAAAACCGAGCCCGAATTCTGCATTGTCCTCAAAAAGTGAATTCGACCAGGCGGGACCTCGACCTTCAATGTTAACGGACCAAGGGGTTGTGGGCAAGGCACCCCCAAATATCGAACTTGAACCAGTAGCATTGGCTACCAGCATACGATCACCAAATAATTGAGATAGTATTCGGAGATAGGCAGCCTGGCCGCATCCCTGTTCGCCGTCCGCGTATTTAAAAAGGGGGTTCACCAAGGCGAGGTGATCGATTCGGTTTTTGTCCAACAATGCGGGATCTGTTTCGGGCAGTGAATCAAAAAACTTCCAGTGATCCTGTTTTTTGTCTCCAAGCTGATCCATTGGCTTGAGCGATAGCGCCCCGGAATCACAGGCTTCAACGCAATGATTACAGCTATCGCAGCGATCTGGGTTTACCTGGATGGTATATGCCGTATTTGTAGATGGCAGACCATAAATTTTAGCGGTTATATGGCCGAAATCCTTAGGTTGGTCCT
>JBPEXP010000149.1:0-1566 GCA_052031475.1 Flavobacteriaceae bacterium
GATGCAGAATAAGAATTAGTTCTGCAGAACGGGAAAACACCTTGCCTAGGCTTCACTCCACTTGCTAAGCTGCCCTCAATTCACTACATTTAATTCCCTACTCTGTTCTAAAACCAAACCAATGAAAAGAACCGTACTCACTATCGTATCCGGGACTCTGATCCTATTTATTTGGAATGCATTTTCCTGGATGGTGCTGCCCTTTCATGAACAAAGCATGCACACAATTCCTGACGAAGCCCTTGATACAGGGAAACTGCAAAATCAAATGGCCGTGGATGGGCTATATCACTATCCGGGACTTCCCGAAGATGGGTCGGAAGGAGGCCTTGAAGAGGTAAAAGCCAAATTGGCTACCGGCCCGCGTATTACTATGATGGTTTATATAGCCGGGGGCACGCCGTTTATGGACCCGGCTAATTTTTTATGGAATCTGATCTTTAACCTGTTAACCGTATTATTGTTATGGGCACTGGTGAACAGACTGGCCAACAAAACCCTGAAGAATATTTTATGGACTACCATATCCGTAGGCCTCCTGGTTGCATTGATGAGTGACCTGCCGCTGTTAAACTGGTTTATGTTCCCACTGGACTACATCCTTGCCAACATTCTGGATTATGTGGTGACTATGACGCTCCTGGGCTTACTCTTTTCGGCCTACACATTCAAGACCGAAGCATGATAAGATTTGGGATCGCTATTATTGTTTTATTTCTGATTGGCTGCGGTCAGGAGAAGGATAATAAATCTGCGGAGGAAATCGGCCAAACTACCTATCAGGGACCTATCATTGACATGCATATCCATGCATATTCTGAAGAAACAGGTGGATTCTTTTTTGGGCTGGAGCATCCCGCAACTTTTAGAGGTCAGCGATTTAAGGGTGCAGAATCGGCTGTAGAACAACGGGAGGAGACTCTCAAAAAATTGGAGCAATATCGGATAGTCAAAGCGGTAGTCACCAACGGTCAACTCTGGAAAGACGTAGCTTCAGACAGGATCATTAATGCTAACAGTAATTTAGAGCCAGATTCGTTGCGCACTTTGATAGAAAACGGACAAACGAAGGTCATTGCCGAGGTAGCGCCTTTTTATAGGGGGTTAAAAGCCGATGACACCCGCCTCGCCGCTTATTTTGACCTGGCCGAAGAATTGGGCGTACCTGTTGGCTATCACATCTTTCCCGGTGGACCACCTGGCGGCTTATATAGTTTAGGCCTAAAAGGAATGAGGGTGGCCAATGCCAATCCGATGCAACTGGAAGATGTGCTGGTTAACCGGCCCAATCTGAAGATATACGTCATGCATGGCGGATGGCCCTATCTAGAAGACATGAAGGCCCTTATGTACGCACACCCACAGATCTATCTGGATGTTGCGGTGATCAACTGGATCCTTACAGAGCAAGAATTTCACCATTATTTAAAAGGATTAATGGATGCCGGTTTTGGCAATAGGATCATGTTTGGTACTGATCAAATGGTCTGGGCAGAAACAATAGACGTAGCCGTTGCCTCCATACAATCGGCCAGCTTTCTTACCCTGGAGCAGAAAGAAGATATT
>JBPEXP010000015.1:0-2447 GCA_052031475.1 Flavobacteriaceae bacterium
GAGTAATCGGTCCGCCACCTGGCCTCCGATATTGCTTTATCACCAAATTCCACACCACCACCATAGGGCTGTTTTCCGTCGTTAAACTTTACCTCTCTGAGATCGTGCTGATAGCCGCATCTAAAGTGGATAAGTTCGCCAAATACACCTTGACGGACCATATTGAGCACGGCCATAACATCCCTGCGGTAATTAACATTCTCAAGGATCATCAAATGAGTTCCCGTTTTCTCATGGGTTTCCACCAATTGCCAGCAGCCTTCCATGGTAGTGGCTGCAGACACTTCCACCCCTGCGTATTTGCCTGCATTCATGGCATCCACACTCATCGGTACATGCCACTTCCAGGGCGTGGCTATAATAACAGCTTCCAGTTCAGCCAGTTCCAGCAGCCTTTGGTAATCCTGTTCATCCTTCCCGAAAGTCCTCGGAACCGGACGGCCTGAATTGCGGATCAACTCAAGGCAAAGGTCAATACGACTGGGATCAATATCACAGATAGCACCAATGTGAACATCAGGTCTTAATAATAGATTTTTTAGGTGGGCCGTCCCCCTGAGACCAACCCCGATTATCCCAATGTTAAGCTTATTATCATCTTTAATCTCTTCGCTAAAAAGATGCTTCGGAATGAACAAAGTTCCCAGTCCGGCCATGGATATCCCTTTGGTAAAGTCGCGTCTGCTTCCCATATCTGCTTCCTTTTGATTTCCGGATAATTTATGAAAATCGGCAGTGGTATTTTCCGTCTCTCTATAAAAACTTATTTTTGCGGCCATAAAACTCAGTTATGACATTATTGCTAATGGCCGCCGGTAAGGGCAGCAGATATGGAAAACTCAAACAGTTTGACGGCCTTGGGCCCAAGGGGGAATTTCTTATGGAGTTCAGTATTTACGATGCGCTCAAGGTTGGTTTTGATCACGTAGTGGTCATTACTCAGAAAAGCAATGTGGAATTCCTGAGAGAACATTTGAGTAATAGATTGCCGGAATCCGTTCAGTTAGATGTGCTGGCACAGGAATTGACCGACCTCCCCGAAGGACTAAATCCAGAAATACAAAGAGAAAAACCCTGGGGTACGGCCCACGCGGTATGGACTGCCCGTTCTGTGATCTCCGAACCGTTTGTAGTGATCAATGCAGACGATTATTACGGAAAGAAAGCCTATGACAAGGCGGCTTCATTTATTAGTGAACATCCCGGCGAAAATGGTTTCGGCTTGGTGGCCTATACCCTTAAGGATACGCTTTCCGAATTCGGATCGGTTTCAAGGGGTGTGTGCAAGCGAGACGGTAACCAGTTAGTATCAGTTGAAGAACGTATTAAGATTGAAAGGCAGAATGGCAGCATAGTAGACACAGATTCAGGGCTCGAATTCAACGGAGAGGAATTGGTGAGTATGAATTTCTGGGTTTGCAGTCCTTCGATATTTGGTCAGATCGAACAAGACCTGAGATCGTTTATTGAAAGCGGCGAGAACCTGGAAAAAGGAGAGGTCTATCTTCCTTTTGTCATCCAGGGAATGCTGCAAGAAGGAAAAGCCGGGGTGCAGGTCATTCCTGCCCAGAGCCACTGGTTTGGAGTTACCTATGCGGACGACAAGGAAACGGCAGTGAATACACTGGCCGAGATGACCAGGCAAGGGGCTTATGAATCCCCGCTATGGGATTAGCAGACCGCTGCCTTTAATAAACCATCCCCGGATACCATGCTAAAAACGGTACACCACCCCAATACTGTAATAGCCACCACCACTGCTTAATGTGATATCCAGGTTCTTATTTTCATAGGGAGTTGTAAAGAGATAAGTACTGCCTACACCTATAATGATACCCCCCAGCACATCCCATCCATCGTGACGATCGTTTAATCCTTCAATCCTACTGTAGCCTACGTAGGCCGCAAGCACGTAAGCTGGAATACCGTACTTCCAGCCGTATCTGCGCTGTATAAACGACGCACCCTGAAATGCCGCCGAAGTGTGTCCTGAGGGGAAGGCCAGGCCATCAGTAGCACCTTCAGGCCTGGGTTTGTTGAGGGCGTATTTTAAGGTATAGGTTACAGCCAGATTGGCTGCAAAGCTTTTCAGGAATTGTTTACTGCCTTCCTTATCGCCAATGATCAGGGTTGAAAGTCCGGCTGCAGCGGGTAGGGCATAATGAAGCACATGCCCGGCCGATTCGATATTGTGTTCCCTGCGCATTTCACCCGGACTATCCGGGGTTTGTGCTATACCTATTTGTACTGATAACCAAAGGGCTGAAAATAAAATCCTGGATTTCACGGTGTTCTCGTTTTGAGCTAGAACGCCGGTACAGGCTGCAAATTATCCGGTTTAGGTGCGATGTAATTATTCCGAACCAGCTTTCACAGGAGCTTCAAGAGAATTTTTGAATGCCAGAGGCGTCATTCCGGTAGCTTTCTTAAACGCAGAATTAAAAGTT
>JBPEXP010000150.1:0-1978 GCA_052031475.1 Flavobacteriaceae bacterium
GGGAGCAAGATACAGGCTAGGGATGTAATGGGTTATCTGGTGATCCCTTTTATCTTTTTCTTCATCGTCCAGATCGCCATGGTACTCTGGTTACCCCTGTAAGATCTATAATTCGATTTTCTTTTTGCGCAGTTCAAAATTCTGCCCCAGGTACACTTTTCGCACCAGGGGATCGGCTGCAAGGTCTTCGGGAGTTCCCGATTTTAGGATGCCACCCTCAAACATAAGATAGGAGCGTTCAGTTATGGCCAGGGTTTCCTGTACATTGTGGTCGGTGATCAGGATCCCGATATTCTTATTTTTCAATTGGGCCACAATCCGCTGTATATCTTCTACGGCCACCGGGTCAACACCGGCAAATGGTTCATCCAGCAGGATAAATTTTGGATCCGTTGCCAGGGCCCTTGCAATTTCTGTCCGCCTGCGTTCCCCTCCGGACAAGAGGTCGCCACGGTTCTTGCGGATATGGGTAAGCCCAAATTCCTCTAATAATTCCTCGGTTTTAGCCAGTTGTTCTTTCTTGCTGAGGTCCGTGAGTTGCAATACGCTGAGGATGTTTTTCTCCACACTGAGTTTGCGGAAGACAGATGCTTCCTGGGCCAGGTAGCCTATACCGCTTTGAGCCCGCTTGTACATAGGGTATCGTGTAATGTCTATTTCGTCTAAAAAGATCTTTCCCCCATTAGGCTTAATCAGCCCGACTATCATGTAGAAGCAGGTGGTTTTACCAGCGCCGTTTGGGCCAAGCAGCCCAACTATCTCACCCTGGCTTACTTCGAGGGAGATACCTTTTACCACCTTTCGGCCGCGATAGGCCTTCATAATATTTTCGGCTCTTAACTTCATTTGTGCTTTGCCAAAACTAAGACTAATTGATCATTAGACTTATCAATTGTATTTTTTTTAACCTGAATCCCATATGGACACAATTCCTTTCCTTATCTAAAATCTAACCGGGCTTAGCTTCCTTAGCAGCCCTTTTAGCTTCGCGTTTCAGTACAACTTTCGAGATGTAGATACTTATCTGGTAGAGCACGAGGATAGGTACGGCAACAATTATCTGGCTGGCTACATCGGGAGGTGTAATAATCGCAGATAGGATCAAGACAATTACCAGGGCGATCTTCCGGTATTTTTTAAGGATTTCTGGGGTAACAAGGCCAATCTTGGTAAGGAAATAGATGATCACCGGCAGTTCAAAGATCAAGCCGCAGGCTATCACGGCCGCCCTCACCGTGCTGATGTAGGAACTGAGGTCTATATCATTAAATACCTCATCGCTCACGGTGTAACTTCCAAGGAAGTTGATGGAGAGGGGTGCTACCACGTAGTATCCAAATAGAACACCCATGAAGAAGAGGAGGGAGGCGATTACAATAAAGCCCCTGGAATACTTGCGTTCTTTTTCATAGAGGCCGGGGCTAACAAATTTCCACATCTCGTATAGGACGTAGGGGAATGCCAGGATAAACCCGGCCCAGATTGATGTCCAGATATGGGCAGAGAATTGTCCCGCCATAACCCTGGACTGGACCCTGAACAGGGGCTCATTGCCACAAAACGCTTCGCTGAACCCCAACATTCGAGAAAGTTTACAGAAAACCCCATAGGTTGGAAAATCCGGTTTTTTGGGTCCGAATATCACGGTGTCGAAGATGAAATCCTTCATCAGGAAGGCCACCACGGCGAATATCAAAACGGCCACCGTAGAACGTATAAGATGCCAGCGCAACTCTTCCAGGTGGTCCAGGAAGGACATTTCGTTGGGGTCGTGAGGTGCTTTGGCCATTTAGCGGATTCCTTCGTTGATAAGGTTATGAAGGTGGACAACCCCTTTGTATTCGCCTTCTTCCACAGCTACTAGCTGGGAAATGCCATTTTCCTGCATAATCTCCAGCGCTTTTACTGCAAGTACGTCCATCCCTATGGTTTTAGGATTGGTGCTCATAATATCCTTTGCCTTCAGGCCATTTATATT
>JBPEXP010000151.1:0-3759 GCA_052031475.1 Flavobacteriaceae bacterium
CGGCTCTAAGACTTATTGACACGCTGGATTCTGGTGTGGTGGTTTCCATTGTATGTGATCGCGGCGACCGCTACCTCTCCTCTGATTTATTCGATTGAACCATCGGCCAGGAATTGGGTCAAATTTTCATGGTATTCCTCGAAGGATGAAAGATTGTTGTGTCGACCGCCCTGGATCCGGATAAAGTATTTATTACCGGCTGGGATCTTATCGTAAAGTTCCTCTCCTGATTCTATGGGTATGACCTCATCTTCTGTGCCGTGGAATACGGCCACCGGGCATCGGATGTCCTTAACAAATTCAAAGGACTTGAACTGGTATTTTAGCAGCCATTTAACCGGAAGGAAAGGAAATCGTCGCTCTCCTATGTCCAACAGGCTCAAATAGGGAGTTTCAAGCACAAGTTGTCTCGGGTTATTTTCCGCAGCCAGCCTGGTCGCAATCCCTGTTCCGAGCGATCTGCCATAAAGCACGATCTGATCTTCCTCATAGTCATTGAGCAGGTATTCGTAAAAAAGCTGGCCGTCATCTTGCAGTGCTTCTTCACTCAACTGCCCGTTGCTCTTCCCATAGGTGCGATAATCCATGATGAGCACGTCAAAATTATGTGTAGTAGCCAATTCACTTCCTACCTCTCCCCAACGGGAAAGATTGCCCGCATTTCCGTGAAAATATAACATAACGCCATTCGGTTGCCGGCGCTTAAAATGTACGGCATTCAAACGTGCGCCATCTTTGGCCTTTAGAAAAATCTCCTCAAAGGGATTTTCAAATTGATATTGATAGCTTTCTGAAAGTCTGGCAGGAAGAAATATGAGTTTTTCCTGTAAAAAATAGATCATAGTTCCAAATAATAAATATCCGCCTGCCAACCATGCAATCCACGGACTGGCCTTACGCATTTACCCGTTTTGATGATTTCCTCAAATTGATACTGGATCCCTCAAGGCTGATCGCTTTGGGTTTGGCCGTAATGATATCGTGCAGCATCTTATGATAAGATTCAAATGTGTTCAGGTTTTTATGGCCCCCGCCTATGACCGTATGCAAGGTAGTGATGGAAGGTTTTATCTTCGAGAGTTTTACACTGGTCTTATACGGGATCAACCTGTCATCGGTACCGTGAATGATATGTATAGGGCAATTGACGTACTTTAACCATTTATAGGTGGGCATCGGGAATTTGATGAGAATGGAAAGTGGCATAAAGGGAATGAATTTTTTAGCCACCTTGCTTAAACTGTAGTAGGGAGCGTCCAAAATGAGCATCCTGGGATCGTTCATAGAGGCCAGCTTTGCTGCGAAACCCGAACCTAAAGAACGGCCGTACAAGATGATGTACTTTTCGTTGACCTTTTCCTTGATCTTGTTATAAACAACCTGCATGTCTCTTTTGATCGCTTTCTGGGTCCTGCGGCCGGTACTTTTGCCAAAACCGCGGTAATCTACCATCAGTACGTCATATCCCAACCTGGTAAAATCCACGGCAAATTTACCCCAACCCCTAATGCTTTTTGAATTGCCTTTCAGGTAAAAGACCACTCCTTTGGGCTCCCTGGCTTTAAACCTGAGTCCATTGATTGTAGCGCCGTCTCGGGTTTCAACATTGTATTCTTCAATTTCCTGGTTCTCGTAGTGAAACTGAAAATCTGCCGGGAGCTTTTCCGGTTTAAACATTAAATAATCCTGTAAAAAATAAAGCAGCAGGCTAATGAACAGGTATACTGCAACAACAATGATCAATATGTACAACCATCCGGACATTGGAGTTCAATGTACAAAAAATACCGCTTAGGCTTTAGTTTTAAAGACCAGCGTGTTGAGTACCAGCCCCGATCCGGGTGCTATTTCACTTAGTACTCCGTCATAATCGGGCCTGAGACTTTTGCGTATATCCTCAAGCTCTTTTTCATGTTTTCCCAGTTGAAATAGTGCCCCCATGATCATCCTAACCTGGTAGCGAAGAAATCCTCGAGCCCGTATAGAAAATAAATAGGAAGTATCCGGAAAGAAGTTCGCTCGCAAGAGCTGATTCTGTTCAATTTTAGCCTGAAGCACTTCTCTGTTAAAATTGCGTCCCGGTTTATCCTGGGTGGTATAGGCTCTATAATTGTGTTTCCCTTCAAACAGCTTGGCGCCTGCTTTCATCAACTCGATGTCCAGATCATCTATGATACCTGTAATAAATGGTGCACTAAATGGATGGTTCTTGCTTCCACAAGAAAAAAAGTAGAGATATTCCTTTTCTTCACAGTCGGTGATAATATTAAATTTTTTATCTAAATCAACTAGTTTAACTATTTTAATATCAGCAGGTAAATTTTTGTTTAGATCTTCTACAAATCTGGATTTATTCATTACAGGATCACCCTTCAGATAAAGTTCAAATGCCGCCTGAAGCGCAGACACCTTGGCATCCGTGCGACCGGCTCCTAAGATTTTGAAATCCCTTTCAGGAAGAATAAAATTTAAGGTTTTGATGATCATAGCTTCCACGGTTTTTTGCCGGGGCTGTTTCTGCCAGCCGCTGTACCTGAATCCCAGGTATTGCACGTAGATCAAATAGTGATGTTCTGAACTCATTGGATAAATTATTTTGCTCAGGATAGTTCCGGAATAAATCCTTCCCTCCCCCTACAAGATAGAATTTTCGTTATTTCGGCCAGGCACGGCTTAGAAAGTTTAAAAATTTTGTAACAATCTCCGTTAGTTGGGGTCATATTGGTATTCCATCAAAACCCGCCAACCCATGACTGAAGTCAAAACCAACAACCGAATCGTCATCATAGATGCTTTAAGAGGCTTTTCCCTGGCCGGGATCGTCATAGTTCATATGGTGGAGAACTATATAGGTGCCCCCTATCCTGAAGGGTCTATGGAGGCAGTACATCAGGGCGTAGCCGATTATATTGTAGACGGTTTCATTTTCCTTTTTTTAAGAGGTAAATTTTTCGCTCTCTTTTCATTCCTGTTTGGATTGAGTTTCTTTATCCAAATGAATAGCGCCGACAGAAAAGGACAGGATTTCAAGTGGCGCTTTCTGTGGCGAATCGTTCTCTTATTCGGCATAGGCTACGTTCACCACATGTTCTACCGTGGAGACATCCTTACCATCTATGCCCTTTTAGGACTTTTCCTTATACCTTTCTACAAGATACCCACCAAGTACATACTGGCTCTGGCAGGACTTATTTTCCTGGGGCTTGGACGCTATATTGTTTTTGCCCTGACCGGGGGGAACAATCTGTTTATGCCCGGCGAATTTTCTCCTCAAAGTCCGGAGGTAGCAGCCTACTTTGAATTGATAAAAACAGGAGGTCTTTTGGAGGTTTTTGCCTCAAACGCGACCGAGGGACAGCTCATGAAAATGGATTTTCAATTGGGGGTATTTTCCAGAGGATATCTTACTTTCGGCTTCTTCCTGTTAGGTCTGGTTGTAGGCAGAATGCAATATTTCAGAGATTTTCTTCAGCACAGAAAACTAACCCTGAACGTCATGTGGTGGTCACTGGGGATTTTTGTGGTATCCTTCGGTTTGGTCGGCGTGATTTTTGCCAGTGCCGGACCTGAGGTAAGTTTTGACAACTGGCGGATGATGCTGGGACTTACTGCACTTGACCTGAACAATATCGGGATGACGGGGATCATCCTGGCGGGTTTCGTGCTCTTGTACCAAAAAGCCAAACCGGGCAGATGGTTGGCATCTTTTGCCCCATATGGACGAACGGCACTAACCAATTATGTAGTGCAAAGCATCAT
>JBPEXP010000152.1:0-8660 GCA_052031475.1 Flavobacteriaceae bacterium
TGATATTCTATCCAGTTGAACTACGCGGCCAGGTAGGTAGATGCCTTATTTGCGAGCGCAATTTACGCAAAAAGAACTTTGGGGGGCCATAAATATTCGCTCAATCGGAATTTCAACATGGCACTTCAAACAAAGGCCAAACTCATCGGTCTCGAGCTTCTCAAAATGCCTGTTCAGCCCGGCTAATCGCTCTTTTGCCTTTCTAAGGGCCGCTTCCATGACCCCTTTATTGTTTATGGCGTCCATACGGCTTACGCGGCCGATGGCATTGTCCGGCGCAACAGGACCTGTAAGTTCTTCGTATTGAGAGATCTTTTGACGGGTCTTTTCGATCTCTGACAGGAATCTGCTCTTAATCGCCTCAAGCTCCATGAGATCAGGAGAGTTTGCTTCGCACGATCTCTGATATGGTTTTACCATCGGCCTGACCGGCCAATTCCTTGGTAACCATGCCCATCACCTTACCCATATCCTTCATTCCTTCGGCGCCGGTCTTTGAAATTGCCCGATCTACCACTGCCTCGATCTCTTCCCTGCTCAGCTGTTTCGGCAGAAACTTCTCTATAACGGCCGCTTGCGCCATTTCAGGCTCAGCCAGGTCATCGCGACCCTGATCCTTAAAAATAGCTGCACTGTCTTTTCGCTGTTTAACCAGTTTTTGCAAGATCTTCATTTCATCCGCTTCTGAGACATCACCAGAAGCTCCTTTTTCAGTCTGAGCCAGAAGCAAGGCCGACTTAATCGCCCTAAGCGATTCCAGACTTACAGAGTCCTTGGTTCTCATCGCATTTTTCATTTCCTGCATTACTTTTTCCTGTAAGCTCATATCGATTTATTTAAGCGGTCCAAGATAAAAAAATAACCCGAGAACCTAATGGTTCCCGGGCTGTGACATGCAGAGAGGGATTTAAAACTGATGCGCAGTCTAATCTACATTATCGTGTAAAAAAGAGTTATTGGAACGCAACTGAATCTCGTCGTTATTGTCTTCTCCCAGCGTGGTTCGGGAGATTTTACCATCCTTTGGCTTATCTTCCAGGTTAACCCCCTGTCTTTTGTAAGCCGGTTCCTTTTCAATCTCATCAATATTACTCAGATTGTTCTGGAACTTGTAATTGAAATCCTTGAGCTTTTTTCTGCGTTCATCCGCCCTCTCCCTTAACATATCCTCTATGGAACTGGTCATCGGGTCTACGTCTTTCTGTTCACCGCCAGCCTGGTTCTTTGTCTCTTCACTCAAGGTCTTTTTCTCAAAGACCAGCTCGTCTTCCACAAGTTTGGGTTCAAATTCCTCCGCCTTAGACTTGGCTCCTGTTAACTGGTTTTCCAGCTCCATGTAGTCGTCCAGGCTGTAACGTGTTTCTCCCTGCTTATTGTATTCCAACACAGGAATTACTTCAATATGATCCTTCACATTCAGGTCCTTTACGTCATCGTCCAGCGAAAAATTCACCACATTTTCAGCTTCTTCATCCTCCTCTTCACCTGAAGATAGTGGCATATCAAAACTCAGGGCAAACTGATCGGCTTCTTCTTTTTTGGTATCCAATACCTCGGGCTCTATGACCTCAATATCTCGAATGGACTTCTTTGAGTCAATTATGATAAAGTCTTCTTCCGATACAGGCTCGGCAATCACTTCTTCATAGAAAACATTAAAATTCCTGATATAGTTGGTAGTGGGTATCAGGTCCAAAATCTCCTCTTCCTCCCTTAATTCATGCTTAACTATAGGCTGAAAGATGTCGGCGTCTTCATCCAGCGTGTGAATAACCTTTTTGTCGCTCAGATCATGCACCGCCTTTTGTTCATCTTCCAGGGTGTGAATGATCTTTTTTGTTTCTGTGTTTACAATGTCGTTCTGTTGGTCCATATTAAAACCGGTAGCGATCACAGTCACAGCGATGGCATCACCCAGGTTCTCGTCCTCGCCCACACCCATAATGATGTTGGCATTATGACCGGCTTCAATTTGAATGTGATCATTGATCTCACCAATTTCATCGATGGTAATTTCCTGGGAACCTGAAACTATAAGAAGCAAGACGTTCTTGGCTCCGGTAATCTTGTTGTCGTTCAGCAATGGCGAATCCAGTGCCTTCATGATGGCTTCCTGAGCCCTTGCCGAACCTGAAGCCACGGATGATCCCATGATCGCGGTGCCACTGTTTGAAAGAACGGTTTTTGCGTCTCTGAGGTCAATATTCTGAGTATAGTGATGAGTAATCACTTCTGCGATTCCCCTGGCAGCCGTAGCGAGCACCTCATCGGCCTTGGAGAAACCAGCTTTAAACCCCAAGTTGCCATAAACCTCCCGTAATTTATTGTTGTTAATCACAACCAATGAATCTACATTGGCGCGTAGGTTTTCAATACCCTTCTGAGCCTGCATGCAGCGGGTTTTACCTTCAAACTGGAAAGGTGTGGTAACAATTCCAACGGTAAGCACATCCATTTCCTTGGCCTGCTGCGCAATGATCGGCGCTGCTCCGGTGCCCGTTCCGCCGCCCATACCGGCAGTAATAAAGATCATTTTGGTGTTGGAATCGAGCATATTCTTGATCTCCTCCATACTTTCCAGGGCTGCCTGTTGCCCCACTTCGGGGTTTGCACCTGCTCCAAGACCTTCTGTGAGGCTCACTCCCAACTGGATCTTATTAGGTACAGGGCTGTTTTGCAAGGCCTGGGCATCTGTGTTACAGATCACAAAGTCCACACCGTTGATACCGGCCTGGAACATGTGGTTGATGGCATTGCTGCCACCACCGCCAACACCTATGACTTTTATAACATTGCTCTGGTTTTTCGGTAAATCGAAGGCTATTCCGTCAAAATCAGTATTCTTGCTCATTTTATTTGTGTTGCTGGTTATATCGTGTTTTAATTCTTAAGATCTATTCGGCATTGTCTAAGAAATCCTTCAACTTTTCGGACCACTTGTCAAATACAGATTTTCTCATCTTGGTTTTACCCATTTCTGTCAATACTTCTTCCTGTGTCTCAAGGACCAACTCTTCCTCTTCCAAACCGGGCATTCTCCTGCTTTTATTTTCCACGGCATTCATCAATAAGCCAACTGCAGTGGCGTAAAGCGGACTGGCAATCTCATCGTCCGAGTCGCCTGCCAGGTGCTCATTGGGATAACCTATCCTGGTATCCATGCCTGTGATGTATTCAACCAGTTGCTTGAGGTGTTTAAGCTGACTGCCTCCACCTGTAAGCACAATGCCGGCGATCAATTTTTTCTTTTGTTCATCATGACCGTAATTCTTGATCTCCATGTAGACTTGTTCTACGATCTCAACCACCCTCGCATGGATGATCTTTGAAAGATTTTTCAGGGTGATCTCCTTGGGTTCCCTGCCCCTGAGACCGGGGATAGAAACGATCTCGTTGTCGCGGTTTTCACCCGGCCATGCAGAACCGAATTTGATCTTTAACAGCTCGGCCTGCTTTTCGATGATCGAACAGCCTTCCTTGATGTCCTCGGTGATCACATTGCCCCCAAATGGGATTACAGCCGTATGCCGGATGATCCCATCTTTAAAAATGGCAAGATCCGTGGTTCCGCCGCCTATATCGATCAGGGCCACTCCCGCTTCTTTTTCTTCCTGGCTGAGCACTGCATCCGAAGATGCCAGAGGTTCCAGGGTGATGTTGTCCAGATCCAGACCGGCGCTTTTAATGCACCTGCCAATGTTTTTGATCGAGCTTACCTGACCAACCACTACGTGGAAGTTTGCCTCCAGCCTGCCACCATACATGCCGATGGGTTCTTTGATCTCTGCCTGTCCGTCTACCTTATATTCCTGGGGCAGCACGTGAATGATCTCTTCGCCCGGCAGCATGACCAGTTTGTAAACCTGGTTGCAGAGTTTCTCCAGGTCGTCTTCATTGATGACCTCCTCAGAATTAGCTCGTGTGATGTAATCGCTGTGCTGAAGGCTGCGGATGTGCTGTCCGGCAATACCAACAACTGTAGAGCCAATCTTTAATCCGGAATTTTCTTCTGCCTGCTCCACAGCCTGCTGAATGGATCTGATGGTCTGCGTGATATTGTTTACCACGCCCCGGTGAACGCCCAGGCTTTTGGTCCTGCCAATTCCCAAGACCTCAATTTTGCCATATTCGTTTTCCTTGCCGATAATGGCCACGATCTTGGTGGTTCCTATATCTAATCCAACTGAATAATTAGCGTGTTTCATACTGAGTTAAATTTTGGTGCAAACTACTTGGTTATCGAATTCAAGACTTACTACTTGATATGTGTTCAGGGTCTTGTCCCTGTTCGCTTTTGCATAAAAAGCCTTGAAGTTGCTGAACTTCTCTTCCAGGTCTTCAATACCTCCCAGATGCACTACAAAACTTTCTACTCTAAACTTCAATTGATATTTTTCTTCCTCTTCGATATGGATCCCAATCACATTTTTTCGCAAAAAATCATCTTCATTGATGTATTTGAGAATTACATACACATCTTCCAGACTTTTGCCCGTGATCTTTCCTGTTATGATGGGTACCCGTGCGGAAAAAACCTTAGATAAGGGCATAGAAAGACCCTCTTGATCCAAGTAAAATTTTGAAATTCCCTCTACTCTTCCGATTGGTTGCCTCTGCTCGATTTTCGATTTAAGTTCTCCATTGACTGTTAGGTAGACTTGGGCATTTTTCACCATTTCATCGGTCTCAATGACCTCTTCTATAGTATTCAAAACTACCTTTTCTTTAGCCACATTTTTGAGGCTTCCATAATTTTGTATTAACAATTTATTAACCATTTCTTCGGTAATGAAGAGGCCCTGATCCCCTACAAAATCTACACTGATCCCCTGAATCCTCCGCTCTTCATTGCGTTGATTGCTAAAAGCATAAAGTCCTGCAATAGAGATGATTAGCAGTGTAATTTTTACATAATTCCAATTAATACGCATATTCTAACTCCTTTTTTATCCTCGGGACTTCCAGGCCGATATCCCCTGCTCCCATAGTGATCAATACCTGGGGTTTTTGATGCAGGATTTCCCGGACCAAGTCCGCTTTATTAACCAGTTTTTTGTGGGGATTGTCAATGAGTTCCAAAAGCCACTCCGAGGTGATCCCTTCAATGGGTTTTTCCCTCGCCGGATAGACATCGAGCAGTAGTACACTGTCAAATCTTCCCAGGCTTTTGGCAAATTCTTCTGCAAAGTCTCTCGTCCGTGAATATAGATGGGGTTGAAATACAGCAAGCATGCTCATATCCGGATGCATTTCGCGGACGGCTTCAAACACGGCGTCAATTTCCGCGGGATGATGTGCATAATCATCTATGAAGACAAAACTTACTTCCTTGATACAATAGGTAAAGCGCCTCTGCACCCCTTTAAATGAGCCCAACGCCTCTGCCAGGCGATACAGCGGGGGACCGGCTTGTATCGCCATCGCAAAGGCCACTAATCCATTGAGCAAGTTGTGTCTGCCAGGCTTGCCAAACCTGACTCCCTTAAGCGTTGTTTCAGGAGTGCCCAAGTCAAAAATGTAGGTGCCATGTTCAATTTTCAAGTTTCTTATACAGTAGTCCGAATTGTCTTCAATCCCATAGGTAATGCCCTTAATGGGAAGTCCATTTCGGACAAAAAGTTTACCGCCCTCCTTGATCTTCGATGCAAATTCAACAAATGAACGACGCAGTTCTTCTTCGGTTCCATAGATGTCGAGGTGATCAGCATCCATCGAGGTAATGCATGCCACATCAGGCTCTAAATGCAGGAATGAACGGTCAAATTCGTCAGCTTCCACCACAGAGAACTCGGTGCCCTCCAACAAGAAATTGCTGTCAAAATCTTCTGAAATACCCCCGAGGAAGGCCGTTAAGGGCGTACCTGTTTCCTTGAGCAGATGAGCCAGTATGCTGGAGGTGGTAGTCTTGCCATGTGTCCCGGCCACAGCAAAACAAAAACTGTTTTTGGTGATGAGGCCGAGTACTTCAGAGCGCTTCATAAGGGTAAAACTCCCTGATCTGAAATATGCGAGTTCTGAATGCGTAGAAGGAACGGCCGGGGTGTACACAACGAGGGTGTTTTCTGCATCGTGGAATGACTGCGGTATAAGGTCCACATCATCCTCAAAGTGAATAGCGATCCCAAGTTTTCCAAGATCTTCTGTGAGCGGGGTGGCCGTGCGGTCATAACCCGCAACTTGCTTGCCCTGCTTTATAAAATACCTGGCCAGGGCAGACATACCAATCCCTCCGATACCTATGAAATAGATATTCTTGTATTGATCAATATGTTCTGCAGCCTTGCTCACTATGAATTATTTATTATTAATTATTGATTATTAATTCTTCAATTTTCAACTTTCCATTTTCAATTTTCAACTTTCCATTTTCAACTTTCCATTTTCAATTGTAATATTTCTTCTATCTCATCCACTATACGCTGAGTAGCGTCTGGCATAGCCAGTTGTCTTATTTCATCACTGAGAGTCTCCTGCAGCTTTTCTGATGTGGTGAGCTCTGAAAAAACTTTTTCGAATTTCTCTTCCAGATCAGCTTCCCTGATCATCAATGCCGCTCTTTTGGCTGCAAGGGACTCTGCGTTTTTTGTCTGATGGTCCTCTGCTACATTGGGCGAAGGGATAAAGACCACGGGCTTTCCTACAATGCAGAGTTCCGAAACTGAACCTACCCCAGCTCGGGATACTATGAAGTTGGCAGCATTGTACGCGTGGTCCATCCGGTTGATGAAATCGAGTACTTTTATGTGTCGATCTTCTAAAACCCTGTACTGTTCATAGTATAGTCTGCCGCACTGCCAGATTAGCTGTAATCCCATTTCCGTAAAATAATCCAACCTGGAGGCGATCAACTCATTGATCCTTTTGGCGCCCAGGCTACCGCCCAGGACAAATAAGACGGGCTTTTGGCTGTCTAGCCCGAAAAACTCCAAGGATTCATTCCGATTCAAGTCCGGGGAAACTATGTTTTTCCTGACAGGATTACCGGTCTTAACGATCTTGGATGCAGGAAAGAACCGCTCCATGCCGTCATAGGCCACAAAGATCTTCTCAACCCTGGGTGCCAGCCATTTATTAGTGATGCCGGCATAGGAATTCTGTTCCTGCAATACAGATGGAATACCCTTGGCCGTAGCCATTCGCAATAACGGGCCGCTGGCAAATCCGCCGGTGCCAATGGCTACATCGGGGCGAAACTTCCTCAATATTTTTCCAGCTCTTAACAAACTACTTATCAGTTTTAATGGAAAAAGCAGGTTTTTTAAAGTCAATCTTCTTTGTAATCCGCTTATCCACAATCCTTCTATTTTATATCCCGCCTGGGGTACTTTTTCCATTTCCATCCTGCCTTTGGCTCCTACAAAGAGGAATTCGGCGTCCGGAAACCTCAGTTTTATTTCATTTGCTATGGCCAAGGCGGGAAATATGTGTCCGCCTGTGCCTCCGCCTGAGAGTATAATCCTATAGTTGCCCACTCAGTACTTCTAAAGGATTTGTCTCATCCATTTCAGCAATCTCCTCGTCCCTGTTCTCAGATTTTATACTGGCGCTCAATACAATACCAATAGCCAGGCAGGTCATCCAGATCGAGGTTCCCCCACTGCTTATTAGCGGTAAGGTTTGACCTGTTACCGGGAACAGCTCAACAGCAACTGCCATATTGATCAATGCCTGGAAGACTATGGGCAAGCCCACACCCATGACCAACAACTTGCCAAATACCGTAGCATTGCTGTTGGCTACTACTACAATCCTGAACAACAGCAGGAGGTAAAAAAACATCAGGGCAAATCCGCCAACCAGCCCGTATTCCTCTATGATAATGGCATAAATAAAATCCGACGAACTTTGAGGCAGGAAATTCTTCATCACACTCTTGCCGGCTCCCTGCCCTACAATTCCTCCACTGGCAATAGCGATTTTGGCTTTTTCTATCTGGTAATCGGCCTCGGTGTCCGCAGGATCCCAGAAACTTTCAACCCTGCTGATCCAGGTATCCACCCGGTTGGGAAATGCATCCGGAATAGCTTTTGCTATGAGCACAAAAAAGACGAGACAAAGGGCCCCGGTAGCCACCATGACACTTAAATATTTTAATGGATAGCCCCCGAGAAAACACAAAACCAGGACCATAAAGAACAGGATGGCAGCTGTGGAGAAATTGGCCGGGAGTATGAGTGCGAGCACTATAAAAACCGGGGTCCACAAAGGCAATATACTCTCGTTGAAAGTGATGCTCTTATCCTTGATCTTGGTCAGATACCGGGCCACATAGATCATCAATACCACAGCAGCCAGGTTGGATGTCTGAAAAGTAATCCCTACGAACGGAAGGCGTATCCACCTGCTGGCATTGGCCCCTTCAATGGTTGTGCCTTGTGCCAGGGTGTAGATCAGCAGCAGCAACACTACTGGCATTGCGATAATGGAGAGACCTTTAAAATAATGGGTGGGAATTCTATGTACGCCGTAAATAATACCAAAACCGAGAAATAACAAGAGGGCATGCTTCATCAGGTGGCCCAGAGTAGTGCCACTGCCAACCACATACACCAGATTACTACTGGCACTGTAGACCGGCAGGAAAGAGAACAGGGCCAACAGGGCCACTACACCCCAGATAGCCTTATCCCCTTTGATATTTCTGATGAATCCTCTCAATT
>JBPEXP010000153.1:0-5553 GCA_052031475.1 Flavobacteriaceae bacterium
ATCTGTGTGACACCCATATCATCTACAAATTCCCAGATGGCATAGGTATGTGGTGTTTTCCCGCCGGAAGACTCCATAAGGATATTTCCTTCCTTACAAGTTATGTGTTGAGAGATACGCGCTTCCAGTTCCAGGTCATTGGCGTCTACAACCGTAACTTGTTCAGTATAGGTACAGCCATCATCAGTATTTACCAATACATCATAAACACCGGGACTCACATTGGCAAAAGTGTAATTGTTATCAGCCGTAGGGCCATGGGTATCTACAGAAACCCCACCCTGAGAAATTTCATAATAGTATTGCGGTTCTACATTGAGAACTGATATGGAAATCTCTCCAAGACCGTTGCAGTCGGCATCCTGGGTTGTTATGTCTACCTGAAAATCCCTGTCCAGAACACCAATATTTTCTATTCTGAAGATACAGCCATCCACTACACCTACCTGGCGCATCTCTACGGTATATGCGCCGTTGTTATTGATGGTAAAGCTCGGGCTGGCCTGATAAGGCACGAGGATATTGCTTGTAACTGCATCCAGCAGTTGGTATTCGTAATCTGCCGGCATATTGGTAACCGTAATATTACCGGGGCTTGTACAGATGATATCGGTAACATTGTACTGCGGATCCAGGGGATTTTGATAAATATTGAAGTAAAACCGCGTGAAACATCCGTTCTGATAGTTGATGACCAGGCGATATTGTCCCGGGGCTGCCGCTGTAAAATTGTTGCCCATGCCCACGTTGTTCCAGGTACAGGCCGAATTCTTATTTGCACAATCAGGCACTGTAGGAGCGCAGCTTGCTTCGTCTAGTTGTTCCCATTCAATGCTGGTCGCATCCGGGATATTGATCTGTATGAGTTCTGTGTCATTTAAACCGCAGAGGAATATCTCAGGCAGTTCGTCACCGTCATTAGGGCAGATAAGTATCTGGCCTTCCACTGAATTGGTAGGATCGTTGATGAGGTCTGTGATCGGATTGGTTTGGGCAGATCCTGAATTCACCACGGTAATGATCTCCTGAAATCCTTTACAGGGATCAGCCACTTGTTTATCTACAATGTATATGCCCAGCTCAGTTACCAATAAGGTACTCGGGTCATTATCCGGATCTCCGTCATCAAGCAAAGTGTCACCAGCATCTATGACCTGGTTCTGATTTTCGTCCCTGTACCAGAAATAGGCATCAAAATTGTCACCCGCATCAAGCAGAACATTATTTCCGCAAAGTTCAACGGTTCGGCTAAAATCACAGCTTTCAAGATCGTCAAGAAGGAAGTTGGTAGCGCCGGGAGTAACAAAACCACAATTGTCAAAATCCGACACACTGGGATCATCTGTGATCTGGTTATTATTAATCACGCCCTCATAAGTAGAATAGGCCTGGTTGGCGATCAGATCAGTACAGGCATCTATAAAATCAAAACAATTTTCAGCAACCTGTACACGCATTCTGATCGAAGCGGCCGGATCTCCGGCTTCGATGATATTATCGGGTATGCTAAAGACAACTTCATGGGCTACCGGATCATAAACGTAGGTCACTCCTGGAGGTAAAACCATGTTAGACTCAATAAGCGTAACGTTTACGGGGAGTACATCCCTGAGAGTATAGTTTGTAGCATCGTCATTTCCAATATTCTCAAATGTGAGGACGTAATCCAGGAACTGACCCAGATTTACACCTGCACCTGTAATGTCATTTCCTGCGATGTCTTCAACCCTCTTCTCAACAACGATGTTCGGTTCAATGATCTCTACATTAAAAGAATTAAAGAAGGGATAATATTGGTCGCCACTCGAGGTAAACCTCAGCGTTGCATCGGTCTCGCCATTGGGAATTACAGAATTTAACGGGTTGTTCAGGAGGAACATATCTGTATCGTAGCCCAACGTATTTACACTATTGGGGTTCCGGGTAGTAACAATAGCTCCATCTAAGGTGATATTACTGTTAAAAAAGTTACTCGCAGGATTTACCGGATCACTAATTGTGGTAAACCCTGGATTGCTAGCCGCTCGGATCCTCATCCGGTCACCAGTAATACGGTTATCGCCCTCAAGGGCCGCAGCACCGATATGCGCATTCACAGGCCCAACCGGTATCGTGTTAAAACCGCTGTAGTTGATATCTACGGTGGGATTGGCACTTCTAACGCGCGCAAAGCCATCAAAAGTGGTGATAAGCTTACCTGTCAGTGTCGGGTTTTCGTAAACGACGATCAGGGTCCAACCGCCGGATGCACCACCTCCCGGTGACAATGAACCTACAACTGAGCGGATATTGGCTACTGTATAATCTCCTGTAGGATCAGCAAGCGCAGTGATCAGCGCGGTGATGTCTGCATAACAGGCATAGGGACTGTTTTGCTGTACAGATGGGTCAGCACTGGTAAATCCGTCAAATAAAATTTCATCGGCCGTAATATCCACGTAGGAACCACTGCCGGGCAGCATTAATTTAACTTGGTTGAAGTCGTTCTGCCTGTTGGTCCCAACCGGCTGTCCGGCTTGTTCACTGGGGTAAGTTGCAGTCCAGTATAAACCGGCATATCTGATCAGATTACAACTGGCCTGAGGAAAATTAAAGGTGGCCGTACTGGAACTAAAGGTAGTTGGGTCGCTGTCTACGTCTATGTACTGCATATTCAGCCAGTCATTGTATGTAGAGGAGCTGCCCGTAGCGTTGTAGGGGTCTTCAGGCTCTGTACTACCCGTCCCACCGTCGCGGTTGACGATGTTATTGGCAATAAAGGTCAGATCTCCCTTGATATTATCCTGGTAGCGGATTTCAAAGGAGTTAAATTCTTGACTATAGCCTAAGGCAGAAATTACTAACGCAAAGGCTAAAAGTAGGTTTTTAGCGTAGCGGTTTTTCATCAGGTTATTAAGTTTGGTTTGACACGCATGATCCACATCTTGTCGTCATACGTTTCGTTAAGATTTGAGTAGTAAGATATTAGGGCGTTCGTCCAGGTTTCATGCCTTTTCAGGTATACATACCGATAGTTATTTTCTGGGTTGATAAAATAACTGGCACTCAGTCCCCGGGCGTTCAATAGTTTTACAAATCGATTGGCATTATTGGGATTGGCAAATACGTTGGCGATGATATAATAGCCTGTACCTACGCCATCCACACGGAATGTTCTTGTCTGGGTGGTATTGGTATCCACCTTGTCGCGCACTACCACGTTTTTCTGCAGTACATCGTCTTCGTATTCCGAAGCTTTTTCTTTTACTTTCCTGCTGTTTTCGGCATAGGCTTCATTAGTATATCGGCCTTCTACATTCATGATCCACAATTCACCCTCGTAGGCCCCGTCAAATTTCGACTTATAGGCTGCCAAGGCTTGCTGCCAGGTGTCAAAGCGGTCTATGTATACATATTTCAAACCGTTGTTAGGGTTATCAATATAGTCTGCATTGAGACCCTTGTCATTCAGCGTATTCATAAACTTGTTCATGTAGTAACCGCCTTTATACACATTGGCCACTACGTAATATCCATCCGCAACTCCCTCCAGATCCCTGAATTTCTGTCCATTGACCTTTTTTTGTTTTACAGCTTTGGTAAAAGCATCTACGTCTGTGCGGTCTCTGGCAATTTCTTTATAGGCAGGTTCGGTCTTTTTAGGCTGTGCAACTTGATTGTTGAAAAGGTCCTGCCTGGCCGGCCGGTCGTCTCTCAGGTCCGGTTCCATCGTGTTTTGAGCGATGGCGGTCTGATCGTTATTGATGAAATAGATCTTTTTGGCCTTTTCTTCAAGATCGGGTCTTTCACCTCGGGTTTCGGCCCGTACCATCCTCATGACCATTTCAAAGCGCTTTTCCAGGTCGCGCTCGCGGTTGTTTTCCAATGAGTCCTGGCGGAAGATCAGTTCTGCCAGTATCGCATCGTTCTCTTCAAGACGTCTCTTAAGGTCTTCAATTTCACGGTCTTTGGCAGCCAGGGCTTCGTCAGTAACCTCTTCCTGAATATCTTCTTCGTTTTCCGCCAAGAGCTCAGCACCGTCTTCCAGCATAACCCGGTCTTCGGTAAGATTAGGTGTAAATGAATAGGCAAAGGAAATTTCATGGGTAAGACCCAGGTTGTCATTGTTGTTGTTCAGGCCTTTCTCCATAGTATAACCGATAGACAATCTTCGGTTGAGGTTAAATCCGAGTCCGGCTGAGGCGCCGTAGAAGCTGTCATAACCACCTTGAAGCCAACCGATCTTTGGCAGGTCGAGGATTAGGTTACCGCCCAGTATAAATTCTTCCTGTCCCACCATTCGGGCCCTGGCCAGAGGCATCAGCCGACCGCCTTCCATAATCCCGTTCTGATTCTCAAACATGTGGGTGTATTGCAGGTGACTGGAATAGGTCTTGTCTGCAAATTCTGTAACAGTTTCGCTGGTCTTCAGGTTATAGTCAAAAAGGTTTTCTGCAAACATTCCAAAGTCCCACTGGCCGTAAGACAGGTTGAATCCGGGCTGGAAAGACAGAAGCGAACTGTCGTCAAAATCTGAAAGGAACGGATCGATCTCTATGGGATTCGCCCGGCTTTCATCAATACCACTGCTGTAATAAGAGAGATTGGCTCCGAAGGTGAAATTACTTTTATCGCTCAGCTTTATGCCATAGGCATAGTTGGCCAGAACCCCGTAATTACTAAGTATACCCTCTCTTTGGGTATAAAGGCTTAGACCCAATCCTGTACGGTCATTGATCCGGCCACTATAACTCAGAAAGTAGAGCTGGTCGTTATCATCAAAAGATACCGATTGGTTTCTATGTAATAAATTTACGTAAGACTTGTCTTCCCTAACCGTCGAAAAGGTCGGGTTTATGAGGAATCTGTTGAATTTGAGCAGATTCTGGGAAGGCACGTCATAGGCAATAAAGGGTAAATCCTCCTGGGCGTTCATTTGGGAAAACGCCAGGAGGAAAAACACTAAGTATAGGATTCTTCTGGTCATCTGGGTGGTTGGCTAGCGGATAATGGTTATGGTGCCCTGTTTCAACACTGCGTCAGCATCCCTGATCTTATAGTAGAAGACCATATTCTGGCGAGGGAAAGCTGTGGATGATTGGGGCCAGTTGTTTTGGTAATTATTTACGTTGAGCACTTGCTCACCTTTTTCATTATATATGGTAACGGTTACGTTGTCCTTGTTCGAATACGAATTGGGCAGTACCCAAAGGTCATTGATGCCATCACCATTTACAGTGATCACATTAGGAACACGGAAGGTATCCAGGTATTCCACCGTAACATTTCTTATCACTTCACAGTTTCCTACCGTGGCCACTACCGTATAGCTGCCTTCTTCGGTAAATGTGATGGATGAAGATGCACTGATCTCTACATTGTCTGAATTGTACCATCTATAAGCGTCTCCGCCACTTGCAGTTACCGTACGCGAGCTTCCTTCGGGGAAAATGACGGTATCTGAAGGATCCAGCGAAATAATGGAAGGATCCAGTGGTGAAATGACAATTTCATTGGATGGTAGCGGACAACCATTACGCTGCAATACCAATTGGTATGTACCCGGAGAGTTCA
>JBPEXP010000154.1:0-5067 GCA_052031475.1 Flavobacteriaceae bacterium
TCTTCTCCTTCATGCGTATGCATGGGCGGTGCACCGCCCGGCAAGGTTTCGGTAATGCCGATAACCAGGTTTTGATAGCCGTGTTTGTAACCTTCCATAACGTGCACGTACTCGCCGGGCCCGGGATTGATCACTGGCAGGTCTTCTAGCTGTGCCGCGTGATTTTTCCAGTACTTAAGATTTTTTGTCTCGTAACCGGCAGGCACGGTCCTGCGCTCCAATACCTTATGACCGTGATGCTGTGCATGCAGATATTGAATGATAGAATCTGGAACCGTCTTTACTTCAGCGACCAGATTTTCTATCGAAAAAGATTCTCCCACCAATTGGTCATGAGTGTGATATAATGCACCTTGTTCATGGCTATGTGCCAACACTTGTGATGTACTTCCATCCGATAATCTATCAGATGGCTTTCTCTGTTCGCAGGAAACTAAACCCCACAATAGTCCTGCTGATATTGTTATTAAACCTATATTTTTCATACTGTTCGTTTTAATTGTTTTATGATTTGATCTAAAAGCTTCCTTAGATAGATAGATATACCTTGATCAGACACCTACCTGTTTGTTCATTAGGTTATTAAAAGATCTATCCCATAACGCTCACCTGTAAACAGAACTGATTTTATCTAATTGTTCCCGGAGCAATGTTATCTGCTCTGCATCTGTTGTAGACTGCAAAATGGTGTTCAACGCAGTCAGATGGGCAACTTCCAATGCTTTCTCGGCACTTACGACATTGTCTGGAACAACTCCCACGCCTTCCCAATTGGTTTTGGTGATCGGATTGACCGATCTCATGTAGGGTACGGCAATCCTGAAATGCTTGTTGGCTACAACAGCATCATTGGGATTTGCGCCTCCTTTGGTAGCTTCTCCAATGAGATAGGCTCTTTTTTGCTGTTGGAGATCGTAAGCGAGTTCTTCTCCTCCTGAAAAGGTGTTCTTGCTAGTAAGGACATAAATGGGCTTATCCAAATATTTTTTATAAGGTAACCAGGCATAGGTCCAGAACTGTTTGGTTTCATCAGTGGGCCGGATATAAAAGTCAAATAGGTGTACCGGTTCATCAAAAAAATAACTGCTCAGAAAAGGAATCGTATTCTCATCCAAACTACCCATGCAGTTTCTCAGATCTATGATCAATGCATCGGTGTTCTCTATTATTTTCATAGCGGCTACCAAGGTGTCGGCAGTTTGATCTAATGGTCCAAAAAGTGGTATATCCAAATAGCCGATGTTGCCCGGCAGGATACTTGCTTTTTTAATTCCATAGCCGTTTTCCGTGAGAATTTTATCGAGCCATTGTTTGATCTCTGCTTCTTCCATTTCATTGGGCCCACTATCCAGTGAGAGCTCATTATCATGGTACTCAATTCCCAGGTGAAGGTCTTTTGATACAGCCCTAAGATCCATGGTTAGTTGCAGGGCAAAGGCATGCGGATCCGTTATCGTATCATACAGGCCTTTCTCATAATTATTCCTCACAGCCTCGTTCATCAATTGGGCAAGTTCCGGAAAAACATAACGCTCTTCCAGAACTTTTGCTATATCTGTAATGGTTTCTTTCTTTAAATTTTTGGAAATTTGGGCATAGCCGAAATTCCAGGCAAGTACCCACAACACAACCATTGATTTTATACCATCAGTTTTCATATACATCGTATGATGACCGTGCTGTTACTGAATTTTCCTAGGCTTTGGCCCGTTTAAATATGTAGCGGGTAACAAAAATGCCATTGCCGTCGTTATCACTGCCCACACTTTCTACGCCGCTATTCACATAGGCCAGGTCCCAGCCCTGGGAGGCCAGGTCGTTTATTTTAGACACCACTACGGCGTCATTAGCCGCGATGTTCTGAAAGCGTATACCCCCTAAATTGAAGAAGTTGAGAAGTTTTGTTTCCTCAAAGTTCTTTAAGCGGATATCGCCCCGGTCAGACTTATTACGCTCGTTATCCTCCTCAGTTCTAATGGATGTAAATTCCTTATAGTCACGGACATCATCCGAGCTAATCATACGGGATCTTCCCAGACCGTTCGGAACAATAGATTCAACAACCGTGATGATCTTGTATTCATAGGCCTGTGCCCATGATAGTGTGCTCCACAGGAGTACGGCTATGATTGTTAAGCTTATTTTTTTCATGATTTTGATTGTTTATGTCAATTAAGATTGGCCAAATGTAGATCAGCCGCTGTCACCGTAAGAAAGCCCAGGTTCGAACACGTAAAAAAGTGTAATGAAGTGTTTAAAAAGGCTGATGAATTGTATAGTTACAATAGGATACACATCTTAAGGAGATAAATAAAAGCGAATTACTTTGAAATCCTTTTCCTATCCTTCATGGCAAATAGGTCTATAATTTCTGTCAGGTCGAAGTGTGAGTAATTACTTAGTAGTGTGAATAGTATTATTACTTTAGTACATGTTTTCGCAAACACTTGTTCAGCAATGGTGAAAGAAATCGCGCTGGTCTCAGATCAAATGTAAACAAGGTGAATGCTCAACATGGCGGATTGACGACTAATAGACAATTACACATGAAAAGAAATCTTAAGGTAATTACAATAACCTTTGTGGCATTTGCCATTTATTTTATTATCGATGAGAGTTTCTTTAAAATTTTAAGAACGAACTTCAACCACCTTATTGGCCAATTTGGCGTAAGTCATAACCTGGCCTATCTGGTAGTAGGCATTCCCATTTTTGCAGCTGTTTACTTGCTGCATAGAAAAGAAAATGCCTTTCAAAGCATGGGACTGGACAAATCCTTTTTTAAAGCCATGCTTTTTGCTTTGATCTGTACTTCTCCCATGCTGATCGGTTATGCAGTATTTTTTGATCTCTCCACTGAATATACGCTGGATCAATTTCTGATCAGCGCCGTCGCTGCCGCGTTCTTTGAGGAACTTTATTTCAGGGGCTTCCTGTTTGGCCAGGTTTTCAGGTACTCTAATTGGGGATTTATTACAGCCGTACTGGCCGGTGCTATTCTATTCGGGCTCATTCACTTGTACCAGGGGAGCAGTCTGGATGAATTGATTGGGATTTTCCTGGTGACCTTTGCAGGGGCTATATTGTTTGCCTGGGTATATGCAGAATGGGAATTTAATATCTGGGTACCGGTCTTTCTGCACTTCTTTATGAATTTATTCTGGGATATTTTTTCTGCAGGAGAAAATGCGCTAGGTGGGATCAATGCTAACTTATTCCGATTTATTTCCATTTTCTTAGTCATTGGGCTGACTGTGGTCTACAAGATCAAAACAGGTGGTAAAATGCGGATCAACAAGAATAATCTGATCTTGAAAAAAAATTTTCAGAATTGATGATCTGATCTTTTACTAAAGTTCTATGAAGGGATAAGCAGCTTGACGTCTGAAGGGAACATGGCTCAGACCATCTCCTGGATTGTTGTTAGGTGAATTTTTCGAGATTTCCCTTTTAATTCAATCTCCCCTATTGGCTTCATAGTAAAATTCGATCCGGGTTTAAAGAGATCCATCAGTTCGGAAGATATCAGGATTCTAACCCCATATTGGTTGCAGAGCGATTGCAGGCGTGCCGTAGTATTCAGCACATCACCGGAGTAAACTAGTTCTTTTTTAATGACTCCTATCTCTCCCAGGGTAGCTTTTCCAACATGCATTCCGGCCTTAAAGCTGGGGATGACACCATATTTTTCATAGTATTTAGACTGCATGGCTGTTATCCTCTCCTCGATCCGAAAAAAGCATTTTAGTGCATTATTTTTATGTATACCTGCATCCAGCGGCCATGAAATAACTACTTCATCTCCTACGTATTGATAAATTTCGCCAAAACTTAAGATGATTGGATTAGTTATATCCCGGTAAATTTCCCTGAGCATTTCAAAATACTGACCGCTCTCCATGTTCTCCGCAATGGCAGATGATCCTTTTAGATCCAAAAACATAAATATTCTGGTTTCCTCTATGGGTTTGTCATATTTACCTCTTATATACTTCCAAAATGTTCCCTTTCCAAATCGGTCGCTGATCTCCAGCATAAACTGAGTTACTGTAACCAGGAAACCCCAGATAAGCAAAGCAACCAAAAATGTAGGTGTGGTTATATAGCCGAGCATATTCTCGAATGATGTCCGAATGGCTGACAACCATTGTGCCTGAAATGAAAAATAAATAAGCCCGGCGATAAACAGCCCCAAAGCAGCAAAAGCGAGGAAGAAAAGTAGAAAGAGTCGTCCTGAGTGTGCTACATTTTGCAAAATAGACCTTCCCCTGCTATCCACCGACCTATTAAAAACCAGTACTATCCCGCCACTGAGTCCGCCAAATATGCTCAGGGAAAGGTTATGGATAAAGTCGGGCCAGAAGTCGAATTTGCTCGCAACTTCTTCACTATCTATTACTTCCAATGTAGAAAAGTAACTGTAGAGAAAGAAAAGAGCCTGAATGAAAACCCAGGAAAAGGTAACGATGAATATCCTGGTCAGATCCCTGCTCGTACATAGCATCATGCTGTGAATGGTTTTCATATGAATGCGTTTTTTAAAGCGATTATTTCAATAGACATGGGTCTCCTTTGCGATCTTTCTGAGAAAAATGGGCCGGCTTGCATGAGTGCCGGCCCCTCTTCAGATTAGTTCATCTTTAGGCTGTAGGGCTAGTTTGATTAAAACTTATGGCGCCTAGACTCAAACCAAAGTACTCTCTTAGTGTTCCTGAAGCTTGAGAAATTTGATCGATTCTTGGCCTCAGTGGGTATCATTGGCTCTTTTGTGAATGCTCTCATGGTTCTGATTTTTAACTGTTTATTAAATTGATTTTTGTTATTCTGATACAAATGTATTTGGTGAGCTCAGCCATATAAAGCGCACTGGTATCAAGTGCTGAAAAAGCGGTTTGAACTGGTTAAAAGAAGGCCGGTTTGACTATACGAGCCTGGTGGTATTTATTCAAAATATGGTCATGTTTTCGCCTGATATGTTCTCCGGATGGCTTTGCGCGCCCTGAAGCTCAGAAAAGCTGATTCGGATTTGGATAATCCGGATAATTATGATGGATTTTTAGGTGGAAT
>JBPEXP010000155.1:0-7364 GCA_052031475.1 Flavobacteriaceae bacterium
TCCTAAAGTAGGTGCAGAGTTCTTTGAGGATAAGTGAATAATCCAGGCATACACCCAGGCGGTCTCTGAAAGACTTGTCGATCTTTTCGATCTCAATCTGTCTCAGCTGGTATCTTTTACCTATTTCAGAATAATAAGGGAAGTGCCTGTCTGCCTGAAAAATAACATCGTAGGACTTCCCATAATCCATATTGTATACGATCCAGATGAAAGCAGCCCGTACGCGGTCTTCATCTGAGTGGAAATCATTCATGATCCGGATACTCAGATGTTCCAGGGATTTAAAATAGGGGTAGTTCCTGACCTTCTGATCCACGGATTGATAATTTCCCGCATAGCTGGAGGCACAGATCAGGAAAACCAAAAAAAGCCATTTTTTCCACTTCATTAATCTGCATCTTTGTATTAAAGATATGAAACCTGCAGAAGAATACATACTGCGTCAGGCAGAACCTTATAAAAGTATTTTACTCTACCTCCAGACGGTTATCGAAAGGGTTGTCCCCGAGGTAGAATTGCGATTTAAATACAGCATCCCTTTTTATTACCTGGAGGGACGCCCCTTCTGCTATCTGAACCAAAGTAAGGACTATGTAGACCTGGGCTTCTGGAATGCTGCCCATTTAAATCTCCATCTCGATAAAATGGAAACTGCCGGAAGAAAGATCATGCGGTCTCTGCGCTATCGTACCCTTAAGGAGGTTGATCAGCAGGTCTTAGATGAAGTTCTTAAGGATGCCTGGAGTGTCAGGGATCGCGGTTTCTGGAATTAGCGTATAGTTCGCCTCACAACCCCACAACCACTTTTCGCAAACTAGACAAGTCTGTAAGCAGTTTCTCCAGCTGTTCCAACGGCAGCATATTAGCCCCATCGCTCTTGGCATTGGCCGGATCAAAATGCGTTTCAATGAATATACCATCCACGCCTGCAGCGATACCCGCTCTGGCCATTGTACTGATCAGGGCCGGCCTGCCGCCGGTTACACCTGAAGACTGGTTGGGTTGCTGAAGACTGTGAGTTACATCCAGGACTACCGGTGCATATTGCTTCATGGTGGGAATACCCCTGAAATCTACTACCATATCCTGGTAGCCGAACATGGTTCCGCGATCGGTGATCATGACCTGTTCATTGCCGCTGTCCGTAACCTTGGTTACGGCGTGCTTCATACTTTCCGGGCTCATGAACTGGCCTTTTTTCAGATTCACCGTCTTGCCGGTTTCGGCTGCTGCTACCACCAGGTCTGTCTGCCGCACTAAAAAGGCCGGAATCTGTAGAATATCAACATACTCGGCCGCTTTGGAGGCATCGCTTATCTCATGGATGTCTGTGATGGTGGGTATATTAAAAGTTTCAGATACTTTTCTTAGGATGCGCAGCGCCTTTTCATCGCCAATGCCCGTGAAGGAATCTACCCGGCTCCGGTTGGCTTTTTTAAAGCTGCCTTTAAAGACATAAGGAATTTGCAGTTTATCCGTAATATTGGTAATGGTCTCTGCAATTCTAAGTGCCATTTCTTCTCCTTCAATGGCGCAGGGACCGGACAGTAGAAAAAAATTATCGTTTTGTGTATGCTTTATCTGAGGGATGAGGTCTAGTTGCATGCCTGGTCAATTTGTTCCGCAAAGATAGCAGAATTTAACGCTAAGATCATGGAGGACCATAAAATAGGAGTATCTTTGCAGGCTTAAAAATTTCAGGATGTCAGACATTGTCAATATAGCCATCATAGCCCATGTAGACCATGGAAAAACAACACTGGTAGATAAGATCCTCCATTTTTGCCGGTTATTCAGGGAAAATGAGGCCACGGGTGAACTGATTCTTGACAATAACGATCTGGAAAGGGAGCGCGGCATTACCATTGTTTCAAAAAACGTTTCGGTAAATTATCAAAATACCAAGATCAACATCATAGACACTCCCGGTCACGCCGATTTTGGCGGAGAGGTAGAACGCGTACTCAACATGGCAGACGGTGTCCTCCTGCTGGTGGATGCTTTTGAAGGCCCTATGCCCCAGACCCGGTTTGTGCTTCAGAAAGCGATCTCCATGAAACTCAAACCCTGTGTGGTGATCAACAAGGTGGATAAGGAAAATTGTTCGCCCGAAGAGGTACACGAGAAAGTATTTGATCTGATGTATGAATTGGGTGCAGAGGAGTGGCAATTGGATTTCCCGGTAGTCTACGGTTCCGCCAAGGAGAATTGGATGAGCAACAGCTGGCCGGGTAAAACAGATTCCATTGAACCACTACTTAAAATGGTTGTGGATCATATTCCCAGATTCAAGCCGGTTGAAGGGAATACGCAACTATTGATCACATCGCTGGATTATTCCTCCTACACAGGCAGAATCGGTATCGGGCGTTTGCAAAGGGGAAGCTTAACAGCCGGTCAGGCGGTAACGCTGATCAAGCGAAATGGCAATGAAGTCAGGACCAGGATCAAAGACCTATTTGTCTTTGAAGGCCTTGACAGGATTAAAGTGGATACCGTGAATCCCGGGGATATATGTGCTATCACAGGATTGGAGGGATTTGAAATCGGGGATACCGTGGCAGATGCTGTTGATCCGCAAAAATTACCCAGCATTGCCATAGACGAACCCACCATGAGCATGTTGTTTACCATCAATGACAGTCCATTTTTTGGCAAGGAAGGGACCTATGTAACTTCGCGCCATATAAAACAGCGCTTGGAAAGGGAGTTGGAAAAAAACCTGGCCCTTAGCATCAGTGAAACAGATAGTGCAGACAAGTTCCTGGTCTTCGGCCGCGGGATATTACATCTCTCCATCCTGATCGAGACCATGCGCAGAGAGGGTTACGAACTTCAAATTGGGCAACCCCAGGTTATCCTGAAAACCATAGACGGCGTAAAGCATGAGCCCGTAGAGCAGCTTACCATAGACCTGCCCGAGTCTGTTTCGGGCAAGGCAGTGGATATGGTAACCCTTAGAAAAGGGATCATGACCCACATGGAAGCGCGTGGAGAGCGGATGCTCTGTGAATTCCTTATACCGTCCAGAGGTATTATCGGCCTGAGAAATCAATTGCTAACCGCAACAGCCGGGGAAGCCATTATGACTCACCGGTTCAAGGAGTACCAACCATACAAAGGAGATATTCCGCAAAGACAGAACGGTTCATTGATCTCCATGGAAAATGGCAAAGCTATTCCTTATTCCATTGACAAATTACAGGAGAGAGGCAAATTTTTTGTGGATCCCGGCGAGGATATTTATGAAGGACAGGTCATAGGTGAAAACAGTAGGGGTGATGATATGGTGGTAAATGTTACTAAAACCAAAAAACTCTCCAATGTCCGGGCTGCCGGGTCAGACGACAAATCGCGGATTGTACCAGCCATTAAATTCTCCTTGGAAGAAGCCCTGGAATATATACAAAAAGACGAGTATGTGGAAGTGACGCCACGGCATATTCGATTGAGAAAAATCCTGTTGAAGGAAGTTGACCGCAAAAGAAAAGCCAATTCCTGACAAGCTTCTAGTCTCTGGGCGCCTGGTGCAAAGCAGCCGCTGCCGCGCCGATTATGCCGGCGTGATTCCTGAACATGGCCGGTACTACGGGGGTGTCTACTTTAATACGATGTTTGTATTCGTCAAAATACTTGGAAGCTCCTCCACCCAGGATGATCATGTCCGGAGAGACCAGTAATTCTATCAGCTCCAGGAACTTGTTAAATCGTTTACCCCATTTGTCATAAGAAAGACCATCCCTTTCCCTTGAAGAAGAGGCTGCCCAATCCTCAATTTTCTTATATTCCTTATAAGGAATTTGGCCGAGTTCAAAATTGGGGATGAGTTCCCCGTTAAAAAAAGCACCGCTTCCCAATCCGGTACCGATGGTAATCATCACAACAAAACCTTCGACTCCCTGACCGATTCCGTAATTCATCACGGCATAGCCTGCAGCATCGGCGTCATTGATCACTGTTACGGGCAGTCCTGAGGCATCGCTGAACAATTCCTTTACATTGACCCCGGTCCAGCTCTTATGCAGGTTGCCGTTAGACTTGCATACACCCTTTCGGATTACCGTAGGGAAGCCACACCCCACTGGCCCGTGATGCTCAAAATTTTCTACAATTTCCCTCAAAACCTCTGCCATGGGTTCGGGCTTCCTCGACTTGGGTGTGGGTATCCTAAATCTTTCCGTGAGCAGTTCTCCTGATATAGAATCTACCAGGGCGCCTTTCATTCCGGACCCGCCGATATCAATACCTAAAACGTTCATAAAGTAAAGCTTGGTCTGTGCTTGAATGCCTCAGTTGTGCGCAAAAGTAACAAAATTCTTTTTGCATTTGACCGACAAAGATCTCAGGCCAATTCTCCTTTTGCTGCCAGATAATCAAATACTTTTTTATCTATTTCCGAGACGGCGTCCCTGTCTGCCAGTCCCAGCCAGGATACGGATTCTATGTGATCCGTGCTGGCCAGGCTGCCTGGGAAGTTTGCCCTGTAACATTTTTTCCGGATCGTCTGCCTGGGATCTTCAGTTTCGATAGTAAAAATGTGTTCCAGGTAAATGCTGCCAATGTCGAGCTCCACGCCCAGGGTATCCCTGACCATTTTAAAAAGGATTTCCCCGTCTGAATCGGCTGGATTTCTTATTGCAGAAGGAATTTTATAGGCAGGACCTTCTGTCCTGAGGCATAATAACTGACGGTCCTTGGTGTATATCCAGGCCACCTCTTCCAGCAGCTGACCGCTGGGTTGTACGTAATAATCGATGGAGTTGAGCGAGTGATTGGGATCAATGGCATCGAGGAAACGATCCATAAGATTTCCAAATCCACTGAGCGTACCCAGTTTTTTGTTCTTGCCCAGTACACTGGAAATAGTTTCATCCCGGTTTCCGAATCGGTAACCACCTGATTTTATCCAAAGCAGATTCAGCAAATGCTGCATGATCACATTACCCAGCTGGTCGATGGAAATAGCAATCTTAAGAAGATATTCGCCTATTCCCCTGACTCCTGACCTGAATAGTTTGTAGACCAGTCCGTAAAGGAGGCCCAGTGGTGCTGTAAGCACCATCAGGACCACGGAAATAAGGAACAGCAAGACCCCGATCAACGGATGAACCCGTTTAGAACTGTATTCAGTCTGCTGCTTTATAATCAATGGACAAAATCTTCAACTCCATCAAAGATAGCACAATGCTAAGTACCTGATTCCTTCCTCTGAGCGAACTGCCATACAAAGAAGAGCATGGCAAAAACAAGGATCAGGGCGCTTAGGATATAAAATAGCTGTGACTCACTGATGTATTGAAGCAAGGGAAGCAGTAGCAATGGAGAACAGAATTGTCCCATGAACCAGAAAGTGGTAAGCCTCCCTATTTCCCTGCCCCTGATTTCCTGTGGAGCCAGTTGCATGACCCAGACATTGGCGTTGGGGATCATCATTCCCATTCCCAGTCCGGCCAGGATCATGCCCAGCAGCACCATGGCATAAGATTCTCCAAAGGCTATTGTCGCATAAGCGAGTGCCATGAGCAAGTAGCCGAGCCCGAAGATCTGCCTGAAGCCCAGGCGATCCTTCATGCGTACATATGAAATGGAAGAGATGGCGGAAAACAAGGTGCTGACAGCAATGGCAATTCCGATCAGGCTATTTTTTTCTATGCCCAGATCCTTTAGGTAGAACGGTATCTGTATGGGAATGATAAAGAAGAACACCCACATGAGCATGACGTTGATGAATACGAGCCAGATGACCGCCGGTGATTTTTTACGGCTGGCGGGTTGATCAGTTGGGTGCTGTATGAACTCTGGTTCTTTCAGATACAGGAGGGTGAGTGGCAGGATGACAATGGAAAAGGCATAAAGCAGGAAAGGCACCCGCCAATGCAGATCGGCCAACACTCCTCCAAGAACGATAAAAAGGATGCCCGCCACAGACATGACCGCTATTTGCAGACCGGCAAATTGCTGTCTTTTCCTGCCTTCGTAATAGTCGGCGATCAGCGTTGTGACAATGGTCATAGAAAGACCAACGCAGACACCTAGCAGAGCTCGGCTGATCAGGATGTGGTAGAGGTTCTGAAGCCAATAACCGGCAGTTCCTGCAAAGGCATAGGCCAGAAGTGCGATCCACAATAATTTAAGACGACCCAATTTGTCGATGACACTGCCGCCAACGGCAGCACTGATGGCTATGAATAGAGCGGGAAAGGAGAGGGATAGTTTTACCAGATCCTTGCCCTGAGGCACATCTTCAAAGGTCACGGCCATATCGGGCAAGGAGGCCGATATGGTGATCATAGACATAATGGTAAGGCTGCTGGCCATCAGCAAGGTGAGCTTTACCTTCCAATGACCCGTATGAAGGCTACTCATAATTTAGCTTTTGGCTGTTGAAAAGAATATGATCTCCCAAGCGCGGTTGCCCAGTCTCATACCATATTCCCTTTCATCAACTGAGGCAGCATCTCCTTGAAATTTTCTTTTTTGTTCAGGTGAGGTACCGGTTCGCCGGGCACTTCCTTCCCGAGGAAAGCACAAAGCGGTTCCCAGCCATCCCGCACATCGTAAACCAAAAGTTGGTCTTCCGGCACATAAGATTTAACGGAAGCGATGTGGCCTTCCCAGAAATCCCGGACGAATTCCTTATCTGCAAATCTTCCCTGTAGCGTTTCCTCAAAGAAATACGTTTTAAAGAATTTTATGCACTTGACCACATTTCGCGCCCTTGCGCTCACCAATAATTTCCCCAGCATTTTAACCTTTTCTCCCGGGGTCTGAGGCCCGGCAGTAAAGACGGTTTTCTGAACGCTGTTGTACCAGGAATCAAAATCCCTGACGGTGAGGATGACCTTGGCATCGGGATATCGTGCCATATGCTCTTTGTACCAGGGATAGCAGGGAAAATCAACCGTGGCTTGATAGCCGTTGTACAGGCCTTCCCAGTCTGTGGTACCCGCCTCCTTCAATCGCTTCCAATAATGCAGATTGTGCGGATTTACGAGTAATTCCTTCATGTGGTAAGTCTTGGTATAACCTAGAGATTCAAGGCATTTTTTTAATGTTGTTGTTCCGGTTCTGGGCGTTCCTGCCCCTATGATTTTTATAGACATGTTGTTTCGGTTTAATTAGTTGGTTTCTACAGCGGCACTGTCTTTGGGCATCGGCGGCATCTCAAAAACAAAGGTTTCCGGTTGAGGGTCTATGGGCGTCAGTTCCTTACCTTCAAAGGCGGGGAAATCCGCATCGTAAAGCGTACTCCTGAATACCGCATAGATGAAGGGGCCCGTTGGCTGCGCAGGCGAACCATCCGGCAATCGGTATTGATGCTTATAAGGATTCCAGTACTCCCAGACAATGCTTTCATCTTTGTC
>JBPEXP010000156.1:0-3859 GCA_052031475.1 Flavobacteriaceae bacterium
CAATTCCTTGCCGAATTCCCGCAGGTGATCCGGAATAGAGAATCTGTTGGAAGCAGGATTTGTTTCAATCGATCCTCAGGGGATCCTCAGCGGATGGGCAGCGAATTTGGCTGGGAAGGCAAGTGGTCCCCCGTACGGGAGGGATTCCGGTTTTCGGAGGATCTTGAAAGCTTTCACGAGGTTATGGGTCCATGTCCTAAACTCCTGATCATTGGAGCTGAACACGATGCAGTTCAGTTGTGCAGTTATGCAGCTATGACAGGTTGGGAAGTCACCATTGTTGCGGGTCCTAATGAAGAAAAAACCCTTGAAGATTTTCCGGGGGCTCAAGACCTGTTATCTACCTCAGCGGACGATTTCAACGACTTGATAATAGACCGGCAAACCGCCGTGATGCTGATGACCCACAGTTTTGTGAAGGATTTGTCATTTTTGCTGGCCATTGCAAATTCTAAACCCTTTTACCTCGGAATGCTCGGACCTTCAGACAGGAGAGAAAAAATACTGGGAGAACTCACAGAACGAAGTCCGGATGTTGATTTGGCATTTGTTGAGAATATTTATGGCCCGGCCGGATTGGATTTAGGTGCAGAAACACCCCAGGAAATAGCCATTTCCATCATGTCTGAAATTCTCAGTACCCTTCGCAGATCTGATCCGATCCCTTTGCGCGACAAATTGGGTGCCATCCACAAATCATGAGACAAAAAGTTGCCGTTCTGATCATGGCTGCAGGTGCTTCTACCCGTATGAAGGCTGTAAAGCAACTCCTGCCTTGGGGAAATACAACTTTGATTGCACACATTTGCAGGATGGCATCTGAAAGCATAGCCAACAGTTGCTATATAGTTCTGGGAGCTTATGCCGACCGAATTAAATCTGAATTGAATCTGGATTTAATAAGGATGATAGAAAATCCGGACTGGGAGGCAGGACTCGGAAAAAGTATTTCTACAGGGGTGAAAGCGGTCCTGGACAGTGAAAAACCTGACGGCATCCTGATTATGCTGTGCGACCAACCGCTGATGGATACAGCTTACCTGAACAAATTGATAGATACTTTTAAATCAAAAACACCTAAAATCGTCGGAACTAATTACGGGCAAAAAATAGGTGTCCCTGCAGTTTTTGAAAGTTCACTATTCCCGGAGATGTGTCGTTTGGATCAAAGTGGTGGTGCGGCAGAATTAATTGAGCAATACCAAAAAGAAACACTCGGAGTAGACGCCAAAGGAAAACAAAAGGATATGGACACCCCGGAAGAATACCAATCTATGCACCCCGGCCGCTAATCGGCATTTTGTGCTGTATAGCGGCTGACAAAAGGTTGACTGACACAAATCCTTCATTATCAACTACATAATTTAATTAATAAATATCCGTTAGCTAAGAGATTAAACCTTTTTAGCTGACGGCAGTCTTAGTTTCAAAATTATGTCCCATGAAGAATCTTATTAAACTCAAATCAATTTTATTTTTATTGCTCCTGGCATGTACATTTTCTATGGCATTTGCTCAGGATGTAACCACAGTAGAAGCGACCAGCGATGATATAAGTCAGAACCTGGATCTTGAAGCAGTGGCTTCCATTTTTGCAGATGCCAAGGATCTGGAAGAATTTGAATATGCCTTAAATGATCCGGATAAGAAGATATCCAACCTCGACCTCAATGAAGATGGCCAGGTCGACTATCTGAGAGTCATGGAATCTGCGGAAAATGACACCCATGTGATTGCGATACAATCCGTGCTGGGTGAAGATCTTTACCAGGATGTGGCAACGGTAGAAGTAGAAAAGGATGAAAGCGGCAACCCAAGTGTTCAGGTGGTCGGAGATGTCTATTTATACGGTCCAGGATATATTGTAGAACCGGTTTACGTATACAGACCAGTGATCTTCTCCATATTCTGGAGACCCTTCTACAGACCATATAGATCCGTATACTATTGGGGGTTCTACCCAAGGCACTGGCATTGGTGGAAGCCGGTTCATGTGCACCATTATACCCGTCATGTACACGTGCATGTAAACGTTAAGCACACATTCAGAAGAACCCATGTGCGAAGAAGTGTTGCTGCTGTAAACGTTCATAAAACAGTTAGCAGGCGAGATTACGCCAGGGCTCACCCCAATAAGTCTTACACGGCCAGAAGAGTTGCAGTTAACGGTTCTAATGGTACCAAGGTAAGGGCAGCAGGTGTTAATCAGGCTGACGGAGATAAATACCGGACTGCAGGAGTTAAGCAAAAAGACGGAGATAAGTATCGGGTTGCAGGGGTAAATAAAGCAGATGGCACTAAAAAAAGAGTGGCCGGTGTTAATAAAGCAGACGGTACTAAAAAGAGAGCCGCCGGCGTCAATCAGGCTGATGGCGATAAGTACAGGGCAAAAGGAGTGAACAAGCCTGATGGCACCAAAAAGAGAGCTGCCGGTGTGAATAAAGCTGATGGCACTAAAAAACGTGTTGCCTCAGTTGAAAGGCCAAATGGCAGTAAAAAAACCGTGGCTGTTAAGAAAAATCCTAATGGTTCTGCCCGGGCAGTATCCGTTACCAAGAAAGCCGATGGAAGCAGAAGTGTAAAAACGGCCAGAAAACCGGCTTCCGGTAAGAAGAAGACTGGAAAAAAACCCAATAGGAGAAAGAAAAGTTGACATATGAATTCCCGGATATTAAATCCCGCCAACAGGCGGGATTTTTGTTTTTAAGAGCTTTTAAGACAAATTTTTTACAAATAGTGATACTTTAACCGCTAAATCTTTTCTCTATGCGAACAGGAACATTCTGTATTACTTCACTTGCTATCTTATTTGGCCTGACATTTTCCTCATCACAGGAAATGAGCTTCGAACAATACAATCCAAAATCTACCCTTGTAGTACCGGAAAATCCCGTGAGCAGGGCCAAATTCCCTTTTGTTGATATCCACAGCCACCAATTTCGAATGGCCACACAAGACCTGGATGAGCTTATTAATGCCATGGATAGTCTAAATATGGCAGTCATGGTCAATCTTAGTGGGGGATCCGGTGGAGGACTACAGGCCATTATGGAAAATGTGAATGGCAATTATCCAAACAGATTTATTGTTTTTGCCAATGTTGATTTTGAAGGTGTTGGAATGCCAGGCTGGTCAGAAAGGGCCGCTAATCAGCTGGAGGAAGATTATCACTCCGGGGCCAGAGGCTTAAAGATCTACAAGAGCCTGGGGCTTCGGTATAAGGATGCTGAAGGAAATCGCCTGGCCATTGATGATCCCAGGCTCGATCCTATATGGGCTAAATGCGCAGAACTTGCTATGCCCGTGCTCATTCATTCTGCAGATCCAAAGTCGTTCTGGGACCCTATGGATAGCCAGAACGAAAGATGGCTGGAACTGAAGACCAGACCGCGAAGAAAAAGGAGTGATACCAATCCAGCTCCCTGGCAGCAGTTAATTGATGAACAACACAATCTGTTCAGAAGACATCCTGATACTAAATTCATCAATGCCCATATGGGTTGGTATGCAAACGATCTGGCAAGACTTGGACAATTGATGGAGGAATTTCCGAATATGTACGTTGGAATAGGTGCCATAATTGCCGAACTGGGCAGACAACCCCGATTTGCCAGGGACTTTTTTCTACAATATCAGGACAGGATACTCTTTGGTAAAGATGCCTGGAATCCGGATGAATTTCCTACCTATTTCCGGGTTCTGGAAACAGCTGATGAATACTTTCCGTATTATAAGAAGTACCACGCTTTCTGGTCTATGTACGGTCTTGATTTACCCGATGAAGTTTTGAGAAAAGTATACTACAAAAATGCCCTGTCGCTAATTAAGGATATCGATACCTCACTTTTCCCTGAAGAAT